>JAQUQF010000356.1 GCA_028749105.1 Acidobacteriota bacterium
GTTCCCAACAAGCCGGTCATCGACCGTGAGCACTGTACCTACTACCTGAAGGGCAAGTGCCGCCTCTGCGAGAAGGTCTGCCCCACGCAGGCCATCCGCTTCGACCAGGAGGATGAGATCGTCGAAGTGAATGTCGGCGCCGTGGTCGCTGCCACCGGCTTTGACATCAAGCACGGCGATTTTTTCCCCGAGTACGGCTACGGCAGATACAAGGACGTCATCGACGGCCTGCAGTTCGAGCGCCTGGCGTCGGCCTCGGGGCCGACCCTGGGTGAGATGAGGCGGCCGTCGGATGGCAAGGTTCCGGAGACGGTGGTCTTCGTCGCCTGCGCCGGCTCGCGCGACCCGGCCAAGGGCATCGAGTACTGCTCCAAGATCTGCTGCATGTACACGGCCAAGCACGCCATGCTCTACAGGCACAAGGTGCACCACGGCAAGCCTTATGTGTTCTACATGGACATCCGCGCCGGAGGCAAAATGTACGAGGAATTCGTGCGCCGGGCCATTGAGGAGGATGGCGTCCAATATGTGCGCGGCCGCGTCTCGCGCATCTTCGAACGTGGCGGCAAGCTGGTCGTCAAAGGCGCCGACACCCTGCTCGGCGCCCGGCCCATGGAGATCGAGGCCGACATGGTGGTGCTGGCCACCGCCGGCGTGGCGCAAGCCGGCGCCGAAGAGCTGGCCCAGAAGCTGCACATCAGCTACGATGGGCACCAGTTCTACGCCGAAGCCCACCCCAAGCTGCGGCCGGTGGAGACCAACACCGCCGGCATCTTTTTGGCAGGCGCTTGCCAGGCGCCCAAGGACATTCCCGAGTCGGTGGCCCAGGCCTCCGGCGCCGCCGCCAAGGTGGCGGCTCTCTTTTCCCAGTCGGAGCTGATTCGCGAGCCGCTGATCGCCGTGGTCGACCGCCAGGCGCCGCCCGTCTATTCGTCCTGCGTCGGCTGCTTTCTTTGCCAGGCCTCATGCCCCTATCAGGCCATCGAGAAGGAGGAGATCCGCGGCCGCAACGGCCAGCTGATCAAGACGGTGGCCAAGGTCAACCCCGGCCTCTGCCAGGGCTGCGGCACCTGCGTGGCCCTCTGCCGCTCCAAGTCGATCGATATCCAGGGTTTCTCCAACGAGCAGGTCTACGCCGAGGTGCTGGCCATGCTGAACCGAGGTGAGAGCGATGTCTGATTTCAACCCCAAGATCGTGGCCTTTGTCTGCAACTGGTGCACCTATGCCGGCGCCGACCTGACCGGCACCAGCCGCATGAAGTACTCGCCGCAGGTTTCCATCATCCGCTTTCCCTGCACCGGCCGCATCGACTTCATGCTGCTGCTCAAGGCCTTCGCCAACGGCGCCGACGGCATCATCGTCTCCGGCTGCCACCCCAACGACTGCCATTACAGCAGCGGCAACTTCCATGCCCGCCGGCGCTGGATCGTCTTCCGCGGCCTGCTTGATTTCCTGGGCATCGACGTGCGCCGCGTGCAGTTCTCCTGGGTCTCTGCCGCCGAGGGGGCCAAGTGGGCCCAGCTGGTTAACGAGACGACAGAGAATATCCGCCTGCTGGGTCCCTTCAGCGATTACCAGCGACTGCGCGGCCTGGGCGTCGAGTGAGGGGGAGCGGCATGAAGGCATTGCAGGAAAAAGCGCGGGAACTGCTGGCGGCGAAGACGGTGCAGGTGGTCATCGGCTACGGCCGCGGCAGCGGCGGCGTTGCCCGGGCGGTCTTTATCCGCGATGCGGCGCAGGCCGATCGCCTCATTTTTGACGGCACGTGTCTGCAGAACCTGGCCGTTTACCTCATGAAGCCCGAGGTGCGCCATCTGGGCAAAGCGGCGCTGGTCGCCAGGCCGGCCACGCTGCGCACCATCCTGCAGCTGGCGACGGAGAACCAGGTCATGGAAAACAGCCTGCTGGCCTTGGTGCCGTCCGGTGAGGAGATCGTCCCGCTGGCGACCTTCGCCGCCATCGAGGCGCACGTGGCCGCCCAGGACAACGACCTGAGCGCCGCCGAAAAGGCGGAACTGCAGAAATTCGCGGCCATGGGGCTGGAGGAGCGCCGGCAATTCTGGGAAGAGCAGTTCTCCCGCTGCCTCAAGTGCTACGCCTGCCGCGCCGCCTGCCCTCTGTGCTATTGCACGCGCTGCACCGTCGAGTGCAACCAGCCGCAGTGGATCCCGGTGCCGGCCCACGACCTGGGCAACCTGGAGTGGAACGTCATGCGCGCCATGCACCTGGCCGGACGCTGCGTCAACTGCGGCGACTGCAGCCGGGCCTGCCCGGTGGGCATTCCCCTGTACCTGTTGAACCAGAAGCTGATCAGCGACGTGTTCACGGGCTTCAACTCGCGCAGCGGCATCTGCGCCAAGTCCGACAACGCCCTGTCGACGTTCAAGCCGAACGACCCCGAAGATTTCATCAGGTGAAAGGCATGGAAACTGAAAAGCGATCGATCGAACGCGAGGCGCTGGCCAAGCTGGTGTCGCAATGGCTGAGCCAGGGCAAGCGGGTCCTGGCACCGAAACGGTCGGGTGACAAGATCGACTTTGCCTGGGTGAAGACACTGGACGAAGTCAGCCTCGACCACGTGCAGACCGTGCAGTCGCCCAAGGCGGCGGTCTTCCCCAGGGTGGAG
>JAQUQF010000357.1 GCA_028749105.1 Acidobacteriota bacterium
CGGGATCAGCGAGTGACTGCACGGCTGCTGAAAAAAACAGGGCAGTTCCTGCTATTCCTGTGGGCGGCAGGCAGTCTGACCTTTTTCCTGGTCCGCTCCGTTCCCGGGGACCCGGCGCTGGCAATCCTGGGCAGGCCCCACTCCGAAGCCGTCCGCCACATGCAGAAGGCGCTGCAGCTGGAACGTCCGCTGGCTGCGCAATATTTCCACTACCTGGGAAGACTGGCCGTCCTCGACTTCGGAAATTCATGGGTCGACGACAGGCCCGTGCGGAATACAATCCTGGAATACCTGCCGAACACATTCCTGCTGGCCATGGCCGCCCTGGCGTTCACCGCAGGCGTCGCCCTGCTGCTGGGAATCAAGTCCGTTTATGGGAAAAGCAGGTTCTGGAAAGCCCTGGCCGCGGGATTTTCGGCCGTCGGCCTGGCCGTGCCGGTTTTTCTGCTTGGCATTTTCCTGGTTTTGGTCTTCGCGGTGGAACTTAAGCTTTTTCCGGTTTCAGGCAGCGGCGGCATCAGATTTCTCATTCTGCCGGTGGTGACCCTCGGCATGCCGCTCGGCGCCTATCTGACCCGCATGGTACGGGCGGCGCTGCAGGCCGAATCGCAGCGGCCCTATGTGCTCCTGGCCCGGGCCAAGGGGCTTTCGGAAGGCCAGATCCATCGCCGCCACATCCTGAAGAATGCCCTGCTCCCGGTCATTACCCTGGTCGGGATGCAGTCGGGCGCCCTCCTCAGCGGCGCCATCATCGTCGAGAGCGTCTTTTCGCGGCCGGGGATCGGCACCCTGCTGGTCACCGCCGTCCGCCAGCGCGATTATCCAATGGTCCAGGGAACGGTTCTGCTGATGGCCTCGATCTATCTCGCCGCCAATTTCCTGGTCGACCTGGCTTACCCCCTGCTTGATCCGCGCATCGGCCATGATCCAGTTCGCTAGGAAAAACCTGCGTTTTCGTGCTGGTGCCGCCATCCTGGCCGGGATGGGCATCACCCTTGGCGGCACAGCCGTCCTGCGGGGGATCGACCTGCAGTTGCACCTCATGCAGCGCATGCAGGGGCCGACGACCCGCTGCCTCCTGGGCACTGACGCTCTGGGACGCGACATCCTCTCCTGCCTGGCCTGCGGCACGCTGCTCTCCCTGGCCGTCGCCCTGGCCGTGGTGGCCCTGTCCGCTGCCGTCGGCTCCGGGCTGGGCTTCCTGGCCGGCTGGCACGGCGGGTTCCCCGCGCTCTGTATCATGCGCTCTGCCGATCTCGCCCTGGCTTTCCCGGGCATCCTGCTGGCGCTGACCCTGGTCGCGTTCTGGGGCCAGGGGGTCCTGCACCTGGTCATCGCCCTGGCCGCCGGAGGCTGGGCGGGCTATGCGCGCCTGGTGCGCGCCGAGGTCCTGAAGATCAAGGAGCAGGACTTCATCCTTGCCGCCCGCGGTTTCAATGCCTCCTCCCGGCACATCGCTTTCGCGCACGTCCTGCCGCTGGCATTCCCCGTCCTCCTCACCCAGGCCGTTTCCGGCATCGCGTCGGTCATCCTGGCCGAGGCCAGCCTGAGCTTTCTCGGCCTGGGATTGGACCCGCGGCTGCCGACGCTAGGCGGCATGATCGATGCCGGCCGCGGCCACATGTTTGACCGGCCTTCGCTGGTCCTCATCCCCGGCGCCTGCCTGGTCCTGCTGGTGTCCGGATTCATGCTGCTCGCCGAGGGGTTTCATGCTCGCCCCGGGATTGCTTTTGAAAATAAATCGTAATAACGCTATAATGGTGGCGGCAGAATTTCAGCGAAAGCGGCGAGGAGGAACGACAATGGAAAAACGCAGGGAAATGCGCATCAAAAAGAGAATCCTCTCCACCGTGGAAAGCAAACCGGCGATCATCGTCGACATCTCCCAGAGCGGCATCCGGATCTCCATGAACCGCCCGCCGCGCGAGCAGAACGTCGACGTCAAGCTGCAAATCGGCGGCAAGGTCATCACCCTGAAAGGAGACGTGCGCTGGATCTCGCGCATGGCCGCGACCCAATCCTCCAGCCATATCGGCATCTCCATCCGCGAGGCTCCGCCCGAGTATTATCAGTTGCTCGAAACTCCGGACTGACGGGGAGCGCTCCCCGTCTCCGGCACCGGACGCTATTCTTCCCTGGCCCCGGCCAGCAGAAGCTCGGCGGCGAGGGACGATGCGGCAGGCTCGGGAATAATTTCGATTTCGCCGTCGCGCAGGCGGCAGGCCAGGTAGCGGGCGTCTTCCCACTCCTTTTCCAGCGACAGGTAGGCGATCTTTTCCAGAAGCTCCTTTTTCAGCACGCGGTTCAGGTTGCGCGCCCCATACTCCAGCGAGTAGCCGCGGGTGGCGATATGGACCAGCACGTCATCGGGGACTATCAGCTCCTTGCCCTGCCGCTCCAGGTCGCGCCGCACGTCGCGCAGCTGGATGTCGATGATGGCCTTGATGTCGCTGTCGCGCAAGTGGTGAAAAACGACGATCTCGTCGATGCGGTTCAGGAACTCGGGCGAGAAGTATTTTTTAAGCGACTTGATCAGCGTGGCCCGCGAAACACCCGACTCCTCCTGGCTGTTCTTGTAGCCCATATTGGCCTTGGAGAACAGCGATGTGCCGATGT
>JAQUQF010000358.1 GCA_028749105.1 Acidobacteriota bacterium
AGACCACGCTGAGTTCCGACCCGCTGCGCCGGCTCATAGGCGACGACGAGCACGGCTGGAGCGACAACGGTATCTTCAACTTCGAGGGCGGCTGTTACGCCAAGGTCATCAATCTCAACCCCGAGGCCGAGCCGCAGATACACGCCGCGACGGGCCGCTTCGGCACGGTGCTCGAGAACGTGGTCTTCGACAAGTCCACCCGGGAGCTGAACCTGGACGATAATTCTCTGACCGAGAACACCCGCGCCGGCTACCCGCTGGAATTCATCGACAACTCCATCAAGGGCCCGGCATTCCCGCATCCCAAGAACATCGTCATGCTCACCTACGACGCCTTCGGCGTGCTGCCGCCGATCTCGAAGCTGACGCCCGAACAGGCCATGTACCACTTCATCAGCGGCTATACCGCCAAGGTCGCCAATACCGAGATGGGCATCAAGGAGCCGAAAGCCACTTTCAGCACCTGTTTCGGCGCTCCTTTCATGCTGCACCATCCTTCCGTCTACGCCGAGCTGCTGGAAAAGAAGATGAAGAAGCACGGCGCGCAGTGCTGGCTGATAAACACCGGCCTCTGCGGCGGTCCCTACGGCGTGGGCAAGCGCATGAGCATAAAACACACCCGCGCGCTGCTCAACGCCGCGCTCGACGGCAAGCTGGCCAAAGTGAAGTTCACCAAGGACCCGGTGTTCGGCTTCGGCATACCGGCGCGCTGCCCCGGCGTGCCGCCGGAAGTGCTCAACCCGCGCAAGACCTGGGCCGACAAGGCCGCCTACGACGCCAAGCTGAAGGAACTGGCGGGACTCTTCGCCGCCAACTTCGGCAAGTTCGGCGTGAAGAACAAGGCCATCCTGGGAGCCGGTCCCAAGGTCTGACGGGCCCGTGTCCAAAAAGAACAAGCCCCAGCCCGAGGTAAAGCCGGGACCGCGCTTCAAATACGCGGTCCCGGCCGTCATTTTAGGCGCCGCCCTGCTCCTTTTCGCGCGCTGGGGTTTCGTTGTAACGGTGTCGGAGAACAATGGCCGCTGGGCCGTGGCCAGCCACCAGGCCGTCGAGGAGGACTTCGCCCATCCTTCGCTGAAACGCCTTCGCGAACGGGAGAAGCTGGAGGGAATGAGATCCGGCCGCAGCCAGCTGGAGACCATGGTCGCCCTGCGCGGCTGGGCCCGGCGTCAGTGGGAGCCCGGGCAGAAGTTCCGCTACCCGCCCTGGGACGCGCTGGAGATACTCGACCTCGCCCGCAAGGGCAACCGCGGTTTCTGCGCGCAGTTCGGCGTGGTCTACGCCCAGGCCGCCATGGCGCTGGGCCTGCACTCGCGCTATATCGACATAGTCGGCCATTTCGTGACCGAGGTCTGGTCCGACGAACTGGGCAAATGGGCGGTGATGGACCCCTATGTCGACCTGCATTATGAACGGAACGGTGTGCCGCTCAACGCCCGCGAGCTCTGCGAGGTCCATTGGCGCGGCGAAGAGGGGGAGGTTTTCAAGGTGGGTTCGGACTGGAAGAAGGAGAGGGCTTCCAAAGAGGACCTGAAGCTTTACCGCAAGTACGCGCTGTATCTCCGCAGCAACCAGCTCTCCAATCCCGTCACCGTGGACCGCGGCGGCCGCCAGGAGAAGCTGGTGAAGTCATCCGACATCACCCGCTACCCGCTCATCGGCGGAGGCGCCAGCGAAGTGACCTATATCCACACGATAGTCTCGTTCAACGACCGTTTCGCGGAAGAAAAGTTCTCCGCCTGGCCGGTGCTCGACGATCTCCAGGTCTATGACAGGCCGGTCAACCAGGCCATTATCGGCATCGCCGGGACGGATCCGGACGGGACCATCCGGATAGCCCTGGTCGCGGAGGGGGCCCCGGAGCTGGAAGGTTTTTTGTTCCGCTTCCACGATGGCCCCTGGTCCGCCGCCCCGCCGCGCCTGATGGGGAGCCTAAAGCCCGGTTTTAATGTCCTTTCCGCCCGCGTCCGCACCCGCTCCGGCTGGACCGGCCCCGAAAGTTCCGTTACGCTGCTCTACAAGCCCCGCTGGTTCTCCCTTGGGAAATCCTATTGACAGACCCGAGGGGAAATAGGTTAATATGTACGCAGTAAAGCAGTTATTCATTAGGAGGAAGTAAATGCCCGCTGCCAAAGCTAATTCGAAGTTCATGGCCCCTATCACCCCGAACGAGACCCTGGGCGCCGTCGTCGGCAACAAGCCGATGCCCCGCACCGAGATCGTGAAGAAACTGTGGGCCTACATCAAGAAGAACAACCTGCAGGACAAGAAGAACAAGCGCTGCATCAACGCCGACGAGAAGCTGCTGAAGCTGTTCGCCGGCAAGAAGCAGGTCACCATGTTCGACCTGGCCAAGATCATCGGCAAGAACGCGAAGTAATCTTTCGCGACCTCAGGCGAACCGCCGTCCGCGCAAGCTGGCGGCGGTTCTTCATTTCCCCTCCCCCGTAAGGAGATTTATTCCGGGGGCATGTCGGGGCGGCAGCACGCAAAACACGCGGTCTCGCGCATAGCGCTCGCCGCTCCTCACTCGGCCTCCGCGCTTACGATGCTCCGGCCTCCGTGAAGGTTTTGCTAAGCTGCCGCCCCGCCTCCCCCGGTTGGTCCCTTA
>JAQUQF010000359.1 GCA_028749105.1 Acidobacteriota bacterium
TCCAGGGCGGCGTTGATGGCGCTTTCCCCTTCGCAGATGTCCGCGCCGGGGGCAAGGTCAAAGGTCAAAAGCAAGTCGTCGAAGATCGTTTGCAGCGTCACCGGGCGGTCGTTCTCGATCCGCGGAGCGCTGGCGGCCCGGCTGTCCATGATCCGCGCCGCAATCGGCTCTTGCGTGCCGCTGCGTTCGTCCCATTCTTCCACTTCGACGCTCGGGGGATATTCCCGCGCCGGCTCCGCTGCGCGCCATTCGGTGTAGTTGCGCCAGCCTTCCAGGCGCGCAATCTCGAACTTGTATCTCCGATGGCCCCAGCCCCAGGGCCCTTGCCCTTCCCCGCGGGCTCCGTCGTTCCGGCCTTCCTTGCGCCCGCTCGGTATCGCCCACGGACCCGGCATGCCTATTCCGGGGATCAAATAATTGCCAGGCCATTCCCGATACACCACCGCGCGGCGCCGGCCGCCGGGCTCCTGCTGCACTCGAATCCAGGCCTGGTAGTAGTTCCGCCCGCCCGCCGGATCAATGAAATGGTAATTCGTGCCGGCGATGCGCGCGGCCGCCGCCGGCGAGATCACGTGAACCCGCCGGCTGAATCGCGGGAACTTGCCCGCCACCGTCTTCTCCGCCACCCCGTAAAACCGCTCCCTGACGTAGGGCACTCCCTTCTTCCGCACGCTTGCAATCAACTCTTTCGGGTTCCCGAACGGGTTGTCCGCGCCGTGGAAGAACACCACCGCCTTAAGCGGATCCACGCAGAGCGCTACGCGCGGGACCGGCTCGTAGTCGCGCCGGGGTTCGTGTTCCGTGCCGGCCAGCCAGGACCATAGATCAAACGTCCGCGCCTCGGGACTATGCACCAGTTTGCGGCCCGCGCTTTCGCGTAGGGCCCAATACTCGTCCGCGGTCAGCCCGAGCGCCTGATGTTCCGCCCACTCCTGCCCCTGCGTGGGTAGTAGGTAGCCCGTCGTCCGCCAGGCCACCCGGGCGCTGTCCATGAACAGCTTGACCGTCGGGGTCCAGCCGTGGATCGGGGTAAAGGTCACAATCCCCTTCCCCGCCCGCGTGACCAGCCGCATTGTCAGCTCCTCCAGCCAGTCCGCCGGCACCAGTTCGTCCGGCGCCACCAGGTCCGGCTCTAACCCCTGTATCGCCGTATCCCGGTCCTGCATGTAGTTCATGAAGTAGCAGGCCGCCCCGTTGGGCACGATAAAGCTGCTTTCCGAGAACCCCGTCTTCTTTTTGTATTTGATATAGGCCAGGCTGGTCATTACCTGGACCTTCCACTCGATCGGCAGGTATTTCCAAAAGAGCGGCTGCTGGTCCATCACGCTGCGCGGATTGCTTTCGTGGAAGGCATACACCTTCGCACCCGGCTTGTGGTAGATCGTCGTGAGCGCACGCTTGGCGCTGTATTCACTCTTACCTGTCCGGTTGCCGCCCAGGATCAGGAGCATCCGCGCCGGCTGTGCCATACCCAGCTTGGCCCGGACCGCCGCCTTGAATCCCGCCCAGGTCATTCCCCGCGTTTCCAGGGCGCGCTCAAAGTGCCGGTCCATGAGCCACTCAAAATCTATCAGCGCGTCCGCGATTTTCCAGATAGGCGACTCCCAGCCATACCGCAACGGGTCCGTCTCCGCCGCCAGGATCGCCTCCGCCCGCATATCCAGTAGCCGCTTGGCCGCCGCGTCCAGGGGCACCCCCGCCCGCGCCGATTCCGCTTCAATCTGTTCCCGCGTCGGCGGCGGCAGCACCGGGTAGTTCTTTATCCCGCTCATCCTCCCCCCTCCGTCTTGCCTTCCGCCCCAAACCGCAATTCCATCCAGCGCACAACGTAATCCACCACGCTCCGCGCCACGCGTATTTCCGCATTCTCCGTCCGCCCCTTGGGCTCAAACTCCTGCCAGGAAAACTTCTCCACGATCTTTTTCAGCGGTATCCCGCTTTGCAGGCATAGGCTGATCGCTATGCTCCAAGCGTCCGCAAACCCGTCCAGCGTGCTGCCGGACTCGTCCATGTGCAGGAACAACTCCGCCGGGCGCCCGTCCGCGTAGCAGCCCACCGTGAAAAAGAACTTCACCCGGCCCGCCGGCTCCCCCGCCAGGATCACCGCCTTGTGCGTCACCCCACGCCGCGTGTTTGGCAACCGCTCCCTCTTGTCACTCACTCCGCCCCTCCTCGCGCCGCCGGAAGACACACCCGCGCCAGCTTCCAAACCAGCGCCGCGCTAATCCGCCTCTCCCGGTTTGTATCCGTATCCCGCACCCGTATCGTTCGCCCGTTCGTAATGAACGTCAGCAGCCGCACCGGCCCACCAAAACCCAGCACCAGCATTTGCCCCACCTGGTCCACCCCTTCCTGGCTCCTCTCCAGCGCCCGCGCCAATCGCGCATTCTCCCGCCCCCGCGCCATCCTCTTTCCCCACAATAACCGCGCCTCTTTAGAACGTCGCATAATCACCTTTTCCACTCACTTTCGCATATCATTGTGTTGGCGATGACGGTTTTCAGACAGCGTATCAGGACAGAACACGCGGCCCGTTCCCATCGAATATTGTCGTCCGTCGCGTTGGGGTGTTCGCGGAGAAAAGTATCGTGCCAGGCAAACTCCTTCTCG
>JAQUQF010000360.1 GCA_028749105.1 Acidobacteriota bacterium
CCTCGCCGAGGAACACGTGGCCCATGTGGGCGCCGCAGGCGGCGCAGGTGATCTCGGTGCGCGTGCCGTCGGCGTCGATCTGCCTCCTGACCGCCCCGGGAATCTCGTCGTCAAAGCTGGGCCAGCCGCACCCCGAGTCGAACTTGGCCGCTGAGAGGTAGAGGGGGGCGCCGCAGCGCTTGCACACATAGGTGCCGGTTTCCTTGAATGCATGGAATTTGCCCGAAAAGGGGAGTTCGGTCCCCTTGTGCACGATGACCTTTTCTTCCTCGGGGCTCAGCTTCTTGTCGGACATGCTCACCTCGGGCCGTGCCGTCAGCAGAAAAAAGGCGGCGGCAGCCAATAATAAGATCAAAACGGTAACATATTTCATTGACAAAGTTATAACGCGTTTCCGGGTTTCTGTCAACGGGAGAGCGGCTTAGTCCTTTTTCTTGGCGGTGAGCACGTAGAGCGCAAAGAGGATCAGCACGCCGATGTACAGGTAGGGAACGGCCCAGGGCCACAGCGGGTGCCCCTTGATAACGGTTTTCAGGAAATAGAATTTGGCGGCGGCCACGGCCGTGATCACAAGCCAAATAATGAAGATCTTTTTAAAAGCCATTTTGTCCTCCCGCTGATTTCATTCTACTGTTTTGCCGTTGCGGCTGTCAAGGTGCCGCCGGGAACAGAAGGATCAGCGCGACGGCGATCGCCGCGACAAGAACGATGGCGCCGATGATGATGGCCACCATCTTCTTGTAGGCGCTGACCTGGGTGTCATCCTTCTGCCGCTGCAAGCCGCCCATCATCGCCTGCACGCCCTCCAGCTCGTTCCGGGCATTCTGCACCGCAGCGGTCTCCGCGGCCAGGTTCGGATCGCTGCATCGGGCAGCTGACAGCTTTTCCCCCAGGGTCTTGAAATTGAGCCTCTGCCTGCTTTCGGCTTCCCGAACTTTTTCGCCGTTCTTGGCCAGGTCGTTCTTGGCGACGGAGATTTTCTTGTCCAGTTCCGCCGTGATCTGCTTTTGCTCCTGGCGCAGGTCGTCGAGCTGTTTTTTCATCTGGTTCGACCCCTCTTGCAGCGAAGCCGCAAGCGCCGCGATCGGCTTGCCGGCCTCCTCGCGCGCTGTGATGCCGGTTTGCAGTGCTGTCTCTTCCTTGGCAAGAAGATCCAGCCCTTTGCTGATCTCGCCCTTTTCCGCTTCGTTCGCTTCCGGATCGGCGAGCTTGCTCAGCAGCTGGCTCCGCTCCCTGGCCATCGCTGCCAATCGGTCCCTGGCCTGCTGCGATTCCTTCCGGCCGGCCTGCAGCGTGCTGTTCTGCCTGGCCAGGTTTTTGTCCAGTTCCCGCTTCTTTTCTTCCGTTTCCTTCTGGCCCGAGGCGAGGCGGTCGTTCTCCAGCTTTTTATTCTCCTCGCTCTCCTGCTTTTGCCCCTGAAGCTGCTCCGCCTGTGCTTGCAGATCATTCAAGGTCGTTTGCACGTCAGCGAGGGCGGCCTGCTGGTCGGCAAACGCGGATATGTCCGCCTTGGCCTCCCAGGCCTTCTGACCGAGGGCGGTCAGCTGGGCGGCGAGCACGGCATCCTTTTCCTTCAACTCACTGCCCACTTTGCCCAGAGACTTCCTGCGCCGCCGCTCTTTCTGGCCTTCCTGGAATATGGTTTTCAAGCTCATGGACGCACCTCCGGTGTGGATCGGGCTGCCTGGGGGATTGTAGGACAAAATGCGGGGAATTTCAAATTCAATCCGCGTCCGGCAGGGCCTTCCGGCGCGTCTGCTTGACAGAGCCGCGCTTTTTCTTCGCTTCCAGGCGCCGCGCCTTGGCGGCGGCGCCTGGGCGGGTTGGGCGGCGCATCCTGGGGATCACCGCAGCCTGGCGGATCAGGGCCAGCAGGCGCTCAAGGGCGTCCTGGCGGTTGGCATCCTGGGTGCGGAAGCGCCGGGCATCGATGGCCAGGATGCCCTCGCGGCTGACGCGCCGGCCGGCCAGGGCGCGCAGGCGGCGCTTGACCGCCTCCGGAAGGGAGGGGGAGCGCTCGATGTCGAAATAGAGCTTGACCGCCGTGGCCACTTTGTTGACGTTCTGGCCGCCCGGGCCGGAAGCACGGACGAATTCAAAGGTGAGCTCGCCTTCCCGCAACGCGATCCCGCTGCCGGCTTCTATGGACATGTTCTCGAGGCGGGTTTCACGGCGACCCGTTCTTGCCAGGCGCATGCCGATAGTCGCTGAACGTGGTGGACACGCGAAAATTCTTGCGGATGAAAAGGAAGCCGCCGTGGCCGGAGAGGGT
Source organism: Acidobacteriota bacterium (assembly GCA_028749105.1). Taxonomy (GTDB): domain Bacteria; phylum Acidobacteriota; class Aminicenantia; order UBA2199; family UBA2199; genus UBA2199. The sequence continues at coordinate 2,273 of JAQUQF010000360.1, forward strand.
CACATTTTTCACCACCCAGTGGTCGGGCCGCTTCGTTTCATAATTGTAAACGACCCATAGGCTGCGGATCTTTCCGGGCAGGGGGGCCAGGGAGAATTCCAGCTTGACCGGAACGCCGCTCCCTTGCTCCAGCCACGCCATCCCGGTCCAGGTCAGCTTCTTGGCAACGCCCTTGTTGACGATGTCGGTGCCGAAGGTGAAGTTGAAGCGGCGGCAGGAGTGCCCGAAAAGAACCTGCACATCTTCGCTGGCGGTGAAGGAAACCTCCCTCTGCTGCCTGGGGTTGAACGGGCTGGCGGAGATGGAGACGGAGTAGGTG
>JAQUQF010000361.1 GCA_028749105.1 Acidobacteriota bacterium
AATACCGGCGCAGGGGGCTGACCACGGCCGAGGCCATGGTCGGCTCGCTGCTCGACAAGGTCAGGTTCTTCGAGGACCAGGGTTTCCTGGACCTGAAGCTCTCCCTGAAGTCGCACGACGTTCGCGGGACAGTCGCCGCCAACCGCCTGGCCGACAAGAGTTTCCCTTATCCGCTGCACCTGGGCGTGACCGAGGCCGGGACATACTTTGCCGGCAGCATCCGCTCGGCGCTGGGCATCGGCAGCTTGCTGCTGGACGGCATCGGCAGCACCATCCGCGTTTCGCTGACCGCCGACCCGGTGCGCGAGGTACGCGTGGCGCGGCAGATCCTGGCCGCCGCTGGACTGGGGCGCAACGGTATCGACATCATCTCCTGCCCGACCTGCGCCCGCACCTCGGTCGACCTGATCCCGCTGGTCGTCGAATTCGAAAGGAAAGCCCGCCGCCTGCGCTTTCCCGGCCGCCTGCGGGTCGCCCTCATGGGCTGCGAAGTCAACGGTCCCGGGGAGGCGCGGGACGCCGACGTCGGCCTGGCATTTGCCAAGCAGCACGGTTTCCTGTTCAAAAAGGGGAAGATCGTGGGCAAGGTCAATGCTGCCGAAGCTATCCCGCGCCTGCTGGAGATGATCGTCAATATTGCGGAGGAGGAACAGCATGGCTGAGATCGTCGTCTGCCCCGCCTGTGGGATCAAGAACCGCATTCGCGGCGCCATGAGCGGCGCCCCCCTGTGCGGCAAATGCCGTCAGCCCCTCCCGCACGCCACCGCCGTCTCGATCAGGGCGCTGACTACGGAAAGCTTCGATTCGGCGCTGCGCATGAACCCCCAGCCGATGCTGGTCGATTTCTGGGCCGCCTGGTGCCAGCCCTGCCGGCTGCTGGCCGCGGTCCTGGACGAGTTTGCCAGGAAGCATCCCAAAATCACCCTGGCCAGGGTCGACATCGATGCCGAGCCCGGGCTGGCTTCGCAGTTCCAGATCTTCAGCATCCCCACCTTGGTCCTTTTTATCGGCGGCCACGAAGTACACCGCGTCAGCGGCGCCATGAGCGAGAGGGAACTGACAACGGAGTTCGGCTCCTGGCTGGAGACGAAGTAATCTTGAACGAAAAAAACGCGACCAGTGAAAAGTGAAATGAGAGTTGTTTAATGCACTAATGACCGTCTAGCGGCTTAAGCGTTTCACCTTTCACTTTTTACTTTTCACTCGCTCAACCATTGGTGGGCGCTTATCTTGGGTTCAGCTGCAGGTCGGAAGGCCCCCCCGTGCAATCGTAGCCGTTGATGGCGTGGGTATCGGTGTATCCGGGAGTACCGGGAAAATTCGCCAGGTAGGTGAAGGACGCCGTGCTCTTTTCCTCGACGGTGACGGTCGACGTAAAGACATAGCTGGTGCCGGCGGTTACGGCGAATTCCTTGCTGGCGGTGCTGGAGCCGACGCCGATCGACATGCCGATCCTGCCGGTGGCGCCGATGTTCTTCACGTAGCTGTAGAAGCGGTAGCCGGTGATCTTGCCGTTGGTGATGAGCGGTTCGTCCCTCATGCAGCCCGAGCAGGTTTCCTGGATGAAATTCGGGTTGTCGGAGTTGTCCCCGCCGCCGTTCTCGCCGCTCTTGCCGCAGGAGCTGGCCAGCAGGAGCGAGACGGCGAGTACCATGACCAGCCAAATGTGCATCGATTTCATCTTCTTCTCCTTATTGCCGTGGGAACAATTTCCATATTCACGATTTTCCCCGCGGCCTGATTCTGCTTGAAACCACGGCGAATGTCAACCCACCGCCGCCGAGCGGGGGACACTCCATGGGGACATTCGGGGAGGCGATCTCACGATACAGGTTCAGCGCGTAGTTGTCGGTCATGCCGGCGATGAAGTCGATGGCGCGCACCGTCACGGAGTCTCCCTCGGGATAGGGGTTGATGTAGGAACCGGGGGATTGGCCGACGCGGGCGTAAATGGCCAGTAGGATTTCGCGGATCCTTTTCTTTTCGATCAGCCTCTCCTCGCGGGAATAGACGTTCTTGAAGAGAAACGATCGCAGCTTGAGCAACTCGGCGAAGACCGGCGCCGACGAGCAGACCGTTTCCAGCCCGTTCTTCAGGGTCGCCTCGATGACGTCGATGACGATGGTGTCGATGCGCCTGGCGTACTTCGTGCCCAGGAGCCTGCGGCTGGATTCGGGAATATCGCTGTCGGAGATGATGCCGGCGCGCTTGGCGTCATCAATGTCGTGGTTGACGTAGGCGATCATGTCGGAGAGGCGCACGATCTGCCCCTCGAGGGTGGCGGGAAGAAGGGCGCGGTCCCTGGGGATGACCTCGCCCTGCCCCTTGGAGTGCTTGAGGATGCCGTCGCGCACCTCGCGCGTCAGGTTCAGCCCCAGGCCGCCGTTCTCCAGCTTGTCGACCACCCGCAGGCTCTGCTCATAGTGGCGGAAGCCGCCGGGACAGATCTCGTCGAGGACCGCCTCGCCGATGTGGCCGAAGGGAGTGTGGCCGAGGTCGTGGCCCAGGGCGATGGCTTCGGTCAGGTCCTCGTTCAGATTCAACGCCCGGGCGATGGTGCGCGCGATCTGGCTCAGCT
>JAQUQF010000362.1 GCA_028749105.1 Acidobacteriota bacterium
CCGGGTCTGTTCGCCGCGGCCGAAGATGGTGATCGGCTCGTGGCGCAGCGCCTGCAGGATGAAGTTGCTGACCACCCGGCCGTCGTTCACGGCCATGCGCGGCCCATACGTATTGAAGATGCGCACAATGCGGATGTCGACCTGGTTCTGCTTCTGATAATTGACCATCAACGACTCGGCCACCCGCTTGCCCTCGTCATAGCAGGAGCGCGGCCCGATGGGATTGACCCTCCCCCAGTACGACTCGCTCTGGGGATGCTCCTCGGGATCACCGTATACTTCGGAAGTCGAGGCCAGCAGCATGCGCGCCTTGACCCTTTTGGCCAGCCCCAGCATGTTGATGGTGCCCATGACCGATGTCTTGATGGTTTTCACCGGGTTGGACTGGTAATGGACGGGCGAGGCCGGGCAGGCGAAATTGAAAATGCGGTCGGCTTCGAGGAGAATGGGGTTGATGACGTCGTGGCGGATGAGCTCGAAGCGGTCATCGGCCAGCAGGTGGCGGATATTGCCTTTGCTGCCGGTGAAGAAATTGTCCAGCCCGATCACCTCGTGTCCCCTGGCCAGCAGGGCATCGCACAAATGTGAACCCAGGAACCCGGCCGCGCCGGTCACCAGGTCGATCATGGCTGCCTTCCTTTTTTCGATTCGACGCCGCCATTGTATCCCAAAAAGGTGCATTCGGCAAGCAGCGGTTCCCGGAAACCGGAGACGGGCAGCGTCCTGGCCCCATGAACATGGGGTCGGGGTGGAACCCCTGGCCATTGACCCGCCTTGTAAAATGGGTTATGATGACCAATGAACATATTGAGCCTGGCCCTTGTTTCCCGCAACGTTCCGCACAAGATTGTCGAGATAAAAGCCGGCATGGAAGCCAAAAGGAAGCTCCTGTCCATGGGGCTCCACGTCGGCGACGTCATCGTCAAACTCAACCAGCCGCATTGGAGCCCCGTGCTGATCCGCAACCTGACCTCCAGCTCAAGCAAGATCGCCATCGGCCAGGGTCTGGCCAAAAAAATCCTGGTCAGGGATGAGAAGCCATAAAATCGTACTGGTCGGCCAGCCCAATGCCGGCAAGAGCACCCTCTTCAATGTCCTCTCCGACATCAAAGCCGCTGCCGGAAATTTCGCCGGCACCAGCGTCAGGATCACCCAAAGCGCCATCCAGCTGGAAGGGTGGGAATTCCAGCTGCTGGACCTGCCCGGGACCTATTCGTTGAATGCCGCCGACGACGCCGAGAGGATCACCCGCGACTACCTGCTGCGCGAGCCCGTCGACCTGATCGTCAACGTGGTCGATTCCACGCTTCTCTCCCGCAGTCTCGAACTGACCGGCGAACTGCTGGAACTTGGGCTGCCAATGGCCATCGCCTTGAACATGCAGGATGAAGCCGAGAAGCGCGGCCTGAAGATCGACCACGAGAAGCTGGAAAAGCGGCTTGGAGTGCCGGTCGTTCCCACCTCCGCCCTGCACGGCAAGGGGGTGCGGCAGCTCATGGAGCGCTGCGCCCGCCGGCTCGCCTCCCCTGCCGCCCCTTCTCCGGAGTTCCCCTACACCGCCCACATCGAGGCGCTCGTGCAGGAGCTGGCCGGAGCCCTGCCGCCACTGGCGGCCGGACAGAACGGCAGCCGCCGCTTCTACGCCATCAAGGCCATTGAAAACCCGGGCATGGTCCCGGAGGAACTGCGGCGGCCCGTTGAGGCGCAAATAGCCGCCGCCTGCTCCCAGATCAAGGAGCACCACCAACTCGAGTGCTTCGAGTCGATCGCCTATGAGCGGCACCATCTGGCCATGAAGCTGAGCGAGGAGGCCTGCGAGTTTGTCCCGCGCAAAACGATCCACCTGCACGACCGCATGGATCGCTTCCTGCTCCACCCCTGGCTCGGGAGGCTGTTCATGCTGGCCTATTTCCTCGCTTTTTTTGCCGTCATATATTTCGCCGGCGGCCTTTTCGCCCGCTGGCTCGATCCCCTGCTCGGGCTGGTTCCGCCCCTGCTCCTTCCCCTGCGGCCGGTTTCCGGCCTCCTCTGGACGACGGCCGACGGGATATTTCAGGGGCTGGCCGGGGCGCTGGGCATCGTCCTGCCCTACTTCCTGCCGTTGATCATCCTCCACTCCCTCTTCGAGGACTCCGGCTACCTGTCGCGGATCGCCTTCCTGATGGACGGCCTGCTGCACCGCGTCGGCCTGCACGGCAAGTCGGTGGCCGCCTTCATCCTCGGCTTCGGCTGCACCGTCCCCGCCCTTTACGCCACCCGCATCCTGGAGAACAAGCGCGACCGTACCCTGAGCGCCCTGCTGCTGCCGTTCATTCCCTGCTCGGCCCGCAACGCCGTCATCTTCGCCCTGACCGCCGCGCTGGCCGGACCGCTCTGGGCCCTGGCGATCTACCTGTTCGTGCTGCTGGTGATCGGGGCCACCGGCAAGGCCCTCTCCCTGTTTTTGGCCAAGCCCGGCGGCCTGATCATGGAGATCCCCGACCTGAAAATCCCCTCCCTGCGCAATGCCATGGCCAGCACGAGCCGCCAGCTGAAGGAATTCACCTTGACCGTCGTCCCGCTGCTGCTGCTGGGC
>JAQUQF010000363.1 GCA_028749105.1 Acidobacteriota bacterium
CTTGTCTTCCCAGTCATGGCGTCTCAGCCATTCTCGATCAGATTCTGGATCTTGAACAAACGGACCCCATCGGGATACTCCTGGAGAGGCTTCTTCAGGGTCCTCCGCAATTCCTCCAGTATGGCGCGCCCGTGCGGATAGGAGGCGGCATAGCGAGGCTGGACCACGATGAACTCGAAGCCCAGGGCGCGCAGCTGCTGCAGCCCGAGGAGCATCTCCTCCCTCGTGGGCGCAGGAGGCGGCCAAGCCTTCCGCTGGTTCCCGCTGCTGGCGCACAAGGCGTCGGCATAAGCGAGGAAGCGAATGTCCCGCAGCAGGCGCAGCTGCGCTTTCGGCCAAAGGCTGTCCTTGAAGCCGGCTCCCGGGGCGTTGAAGACCTTCTTCCCGTGCACAGTCTGGTTGGCCATGAAATCCAACACGGTATCGAAGGGCAGCTCCAGTATGGCGCAATCAGCCTGCCCGCTGAGATAGCGATAGACCGGCTGCTTCTGGAACGGCGGCATGGTGTCCATCGCGAGGCGCGAATGCGGGGCGCCGGTCCCGCCGGGGATGAAGACCAGCAGGAAGAGCGCGCCGAGCGCGGTCATGAAGACCGGCCGGACCTGGTCCCGGATGCCGGCGAACACCTGGCGCGCCAGCGAGGAGAGCAGGATCGCTGCGCAGAGCAGCACCATCGCGAAGCAGTTGACCGGCCAGCGCAGACGCGAGAAGAACGGAATGTACTGGTGGAGCAGGATATACGGCAGCGGGACGGCGCGGTCCTGGACTTGGAGATACGGCCCCAAAGAAAGGATCATGAAAGCCGCCGCGCAGAGCGCGAAGAAGAGACGGTCTTTGGAGAAGAACCAGGGCAGCAATGCCGCCGCGGCCAGGATCAGGCATTGCCAGAGGAAGTCGGCGGGCAGGAACTGGAGGGAATTGTTCCGCGTCATGTGGAGAAAGTCCGTCGGCAACGAGTATCCGGCGGGACGGCCGCCCTGGATCAGGACCGGATAGGAGAACAGGAGGAGCATGAGGGCCCCGTAGAGCAGCAGGACTCGGGCGGCGCTCCAGGCCAAGCGGCCGTTCCGCTCCTCCGCGATGAAGAAATACAGCACGAACAGGGCCAGGAAGAGGATCAGGAAGTTGCTGTAGTACCAATAGAGCAGCGAGTTGAACAGCAAAGCCAGAGCGGCGAGGACGATGTTCCTGCCGCTGCCGGCCTCCTTCAGCTTGAGGAAGCCATAGACGCACAGGGGGATGCCGAAGACGCATGCGGTCTGGACCCTCCCGACATCGAGCTGGAAGAAGACATAGGGATTCACCGCGAAGAACAGCCCTCCTAGGAATGCCGACCAAGCGTCCTTGGTCAGATGATTGATGAGCACGAAGGCGGCCAGGGCGTTCAGGAGAAAAATGATGGCGAGGAGGATGTTGTGGCGGGCCGGCAAATCGAAGAGCGCCTGCAAAGGGACGGAACAGATCTCCAAGAGGGGAAAGCCCAGGTCCAGCACCACGTTCTTTCCCGTAGGATAGGCGAGCAGCGTGGTCCTGAGGAACGAGTGGAAGTCGAAGCCGAGGATGGACTTCTTGACCGCCCATTGATACCACAGGCATCCATTGAGATCGATGGACCTGCCTCCGGCCAGCAGATCGCCGTTCTGGATGAAGGGAAGGAACACCCAGACCAGGACCAGGAGATAGCCTGCGGCGGCGCCCGCCAGGACGACCCATCTTCTTTGGTCCATCAGGCCTCAGCCATTCTAGATGAGATCATCGATCTTGAACAAGCGGACCCCGTCAGGATACTCCTGGAGAGGCTTCTTCAGGGTCCTCCGCAATTCCTCCAGTATGGCGCGCCCGCGCGGATAGGAGGCGGCATAGCGGGGCTGGACCACGATGAACTCGAAGCCCAGGGCGCGCAACTGCCGCAGCCCGCTGCGCATCCGCTCTTTGCCGGGCGCGGGAGGCGGCCAGGGGTTCCCCTGGTTCACGACGAGAGGACATAAGGCGTCGGCGTAGGCGAGGAAGGGATTGTCATGCAGCAGGCGGAGCTGCGCATCGGGCCAAAGGCTCTCCTTGATGCCGCCCCCCGGGCAGTTGAAGACCTTCTTCCCGTGCACGGTCTGATTGAGCATGAAATTCAACCTGACGTCAAAGGGCAGCTCCAGGATCGCGCAATCGTCTCGCCCGCTGAGATAGCGATAGACCGGCTGCTCTTGGAACGGCGGCATGGCGCGCATCGCGATGCGGGACTGCCTGGCGCCGTGTCCGCCGGGGACAAAAAGAAGCAGCCAGAGCGCGCCCAGCGCGGTCATGAAGACCGGCCGGACCTGGTTCCGGATGCCGGCGAACACCTGGCGCGCCAGCGAGGAGAGCAGGATCGCTGCGCAGAGCAGCACCATCGCGAAGCAGTTGATCGGCCAGCGCAGACGCGAGAAGAACGGCATGTGCTGGTGGAGGAAGATATACGGCAGCGGGACGGCGCGGTCCTGGACTTGGAGATACGGCCCCAAAGAAAGGATCATGAAAGCCGCCGCGCAGAGCGCGAAGAAGAGACGGTCTTTGGAGAAGAACCAGGGCAGCAATGCC
>JAQUQF010000364.1 GCA_028749105.1 Acidobacteriota bacterium
TAACACGAAGACCCAATACAATCTGCCCGGTTTCAATAAAAAGCTCGCACGAAAATACAACCATGCCGGAGTGGCCGAACAGTTTGAGAATCCTGAAGTCCGCAAAAGCGTCGAGGTGTCGAGTATCATGATAATTCACCCCCCTGGAGGGGTTCAGTATCAACTCATATCACCCCCCAGTATCATTTAATTCACCCCCTGCATCCGGGTAGAGACAAACAATAAACCGATATATCCTGCCGTCGATTTATCACGTTCAGACAAGGAGGATGGTATCGGTGTCCAGGAGGCAGGTAACGATGAACGAGATTGTCGAGATGATTTTTCAGTGGCATCAGGGAGCCGGCTTCAAACAGATCGAGCGCTCCCTGGGATTTGACCGCAACACCGTGCGCAAGTATATCCGGCTCGCTCAAGTTGCCGGCGTGGCACGGGGAACCCCCTTCCCCCCCGAGGAGGAGCTTGCGCAGAAGCTCCAAGCGGCCGGGGAGGCTTCTTTTTTGAGGACAACGCCGGCGCGGGCGCTGATCGCGCCTCATAGAGACTGGATTGCCGAGCTTCTGCACAAAGGCAAGAAGATTGACGCCAAGCAGATCTGGCGTCTTTTTGAAGAGAAGACTGAGCGGCGGATCGGCTACTGCACGATGCTGCGGTACCTGCGCAGCGAGTTCCACTGGTGCGCTCCTGTCGTCACGGTGAGGATCGAAGTGGAGCCGGGCAGCCAGGCCCAGGTGGATTTTGGCTCTGCGGGGATGATGAGAGAAGCGCCGGGCGGACGGCTGCGCAAGGCCTGGGCGTTTATCATGGTGCTCTCCTACAGCCGCCACCGGTATGTCCGTTTTGTCTTCCACATGGACGTGAGGACCTGGATTGACTGCCACGAGAGGGCCTTCGCCTTTTTTAACGGCTGCCCCGCCACCGTGGTCCTTGATAATCTCAAATCGGGAGTGATCAAGCCGGATATCTACGACCCCACCCTGAACCGGGCCTATGCCGAGATGGAGAGGCATTACGGGTTTGTCGCCGACCCTGCCAAGGTAAGAGAGGCCAAACACAAGGGAAAAGTGGAGAGGCTGGTGCCGGTCGTCCGTGGGCAGCTCCTGGCGGGCAGGGATTTTCGGGATATCGAAGAGGCCAACGAAAAGGCTCTCCTGTGGTGCAAGGAGCAGATCGGCATGCAGATTCACGGCACCACCAAGCGGCGCCCCTTCGAGGTCTTCCAGAACGAGGAGGCCTCTTGTTTGAAAGCGCTTCCCGCCGAAGCGTTCGACATCCCCCTGTGGAAGGCCTGTACGGTGCATCCCGATCACCATGTCGTTTTCGACCGCTCTTATTACTCCCTGCCGACCCGCTTCATCGGCAGGCAGGTCTGGGTGCGGGGCGGCTGCCGCCAGGTTCATGTTTTTCTCGATGGACAGCTGATCAAGACCCATAACCGCTCTTTTGTCCCGGGGACCTTCGTGACCGATCAGTCGGATTATCCGCCGGATAAGCTCGCCTATCTCATGGCGGCCCCGACTTATTGCCGAGGCCAGGCGGCCCAGATCGGTCCCCAGACGGAGGCCCTGGTCCGCAGCATCCTGGGCGACCACGCCATGCGCAACCTTCGCAAGGCGCAAGCGGTTCTGAGGCTGGCCAAAAAGTACGGCAGCGCGGCCATGGAGTCGGCGGCTGAGAGATCGCTCTTTTTCGGCAACTTCCGTTACCGCAGCATCAAGGCCATCCTGGAAAACGGTTGGAAGCCCCCACAGGAGCCCGTGGAGCAGGTCCGCCTCGAGCTGTCCGAGTTGGGAAAAAGCTTTTTGCGTCCCGCCGATTACTTCACCTCCAAGACGGAGGTGCTCCCATGAACCTAGACCACCAGCTCAAAGAACAGCTGCGAACGTTGCGTCTGAGCGGCTTTCTCGAGAGCCTCGACCTGAGGCTCCAGCAGGCTCAAAAGGACTCCCTGGGCTACCTCGAGTTCCTTCAAGTACTCCTGCAGGACGAGGTGGAACGCCGGGAGGCCAAAAAGCTCAACCTGCGCATCTGCCGGGCCTGTTTCGAAGAAGAGAAGACCCTCGAAGGGTTCGATTTCTCCTTCAACCCCAAGATAAGCGCCAAAGTGGTCCGGGACCTGTGCCGATGCACCTTTATCGAAAAGCACGAGCACGTTCTTCTGTGCGGCCCCTCCGGCGTCGGAAAAACTCATATCGCTCAGGCCATCGGCCACCACGCCTGCCGCCTCGGTCATGATGTCCTCTTTACAAAAGCAGTGAAGCTCTTCCGTACCCTGCTGGCGGGGCGGGCCGATCAATCCTGGGAGAAGCGGATGAAAAGATATCTCGCTCCCGACCTGCTCATCATAGATGATTTTGGGCTGTCCGCTCTAAACCCACTGCAGGCGGAAGACTTCTACGAGATCATTGCGGAGCGCTATCTCAGGTCTTCCATCATCATCACAAGCAACAGGCCGCCTCAGGATTGGCTACCCCTTTTCCCCGATCCTGTCATGGCCAATTCCGCCCTCGACAGGCTGGCCCACAACGCTCACCACTTGATCACGGAAGGAGACTCGTACAG
>JAQUQF010000365.1 GCA_028749105.1 Acidobacteriota bacterium
ATAGAGCAGGAAATCCTTCACCCCGGAGAAGAGCGCTCTCCTGCGCAGCAGCGGGAATATCTGCCGCTCGTGGCGCCCGACCAGATCGTCATCCGCCCTTTCATCCAGGTAGGCCTTGCGGTATTCCATGCCGTATTTTTCCCTGAACCCTTCGATCTGGCCGTGGCCGACCATGGGCAGCCCCGGCAGGGCGGCCATCAGGGTGCAGACGCCGAAATACTTGTCGCCGCTGCCGAACTGGGCCACCGCCGTCTCCTCGTCGGGGTTGTTCATGAAATTGACATAGCGCTTGAGGATCTCGGGGTTGAATTCCAGCACGTTCTTCAGCGACAGGCGAAACTTGGCGTTCTCCTCCATCTTCAGGAAATTCATGAAGGCGCTGTTGTACACGCGGTGCATGCCCAGGGAACGCACGAAAAACGACTCCATCATCCAGAAGGCTTCGGCCAGCAGAAGCGTGTCGGGAGTCTCCCGGGCCGTGCGCTCGACGATATCGCGCCAGAATTCGCTGGGCATGGCCCGGTCGAAATCCTGCTGGCTGAGCCCCTGCCCCGCCCGGGAAGGGATGTCGCCCCCCGTGCCGGGGCTGGGGTACCAGAGGCGCTGGTAGTGCCTGCGGGTCAGCGTCATGGCCGCGTCGAAGCGGATGATGGGGAAATTGCGGGCCACTTCCAGGATGGTCCGGGCAACTGCTTCCCGGACATCGGCGCGCAGGTAGTTCAGTTGCGCGGTGTCGTTCCAGGGCATGCGCGTGCCGTCGTTGCCGTGATAAATATAGCGCACCGTCCCGCTGCGGCGATCGACCCATTTGAAGACCACGGCGGCGTCGCTGCGGTCGTAATAATGGTCTTCGATATAAATGCCTACCCGCGGGTCGCCGGACATGTCCTCGCCGCTGAAGGTGTAGGCGGGAAACGGGCTGTGGTCGAGGGCGATGAACCATTCCGGGTGCTCCACCACCCATGGCGAATCGATGCCCATGTGGTTGGGAACCATGTCGGAAGCCAAGCGGATCCCCCGCGACCAGGCACGGGCCTTCAAGTTCTGCAGGGCATTCTCCCCGCCCAGGTCGGCGGCGATCTCATAGCGGTACAGCGAATACGCCGAGGCCAGCGCCTCGGGATTGCCGCATTTTTGCTTGATGCGGCGCGAGGCCGGGCTACGTTCCCAGATGCCGATCAGCCAGAGCCCGGTGAATCCCCAACCGGCCAGCAAATCCAGCTCCCCGTCCGGGACCTGGTCCAGGGTGGTAATCGGCCGGCCGTACTTTTTGCTCAGCTGGTCCAGCCAGACATAGGCGGTCTTGGCCATCAGGACCAGGCGGGGCATCCATTCCCGATCCTGAGAAAATCTCTCGCTTTCGTCCGCCGCATTGCTAGCGGCCTCGGCAGCGGCTGCGGCGTCGAAAACCACGGCAGGGCCGGGTCCGGGAAAATACCTCTTCTCGTCTTCCTTGATCAGGTCCAGGCCCGACAGCAGGCGGTCGAGGTATTTGCCCAGGAGCAAGCCCCATTTTTCACGGATGTACTGCAGCTGCCCGGGAAGCGAGTCGGGAAAAGCCCGGGCCGGACTGCGCAGCATGTCGACCAGGCTTTGCCCGTCAGGGCCGAACGGCGGCAGACCGGCAAAAAAATGCTCAACCTCGGTCATGAGCCTCCGGTATTCCGTCTCCTTGTCCAGGCTGCTGTCGTCGAACAATTCACGAAAGGGGGAAAAAGCCGGGTTGACATTCGCCAGCCACAGCAGGAGCATCTCTTCCAACACCGTCACGCGATTGGCTGCGCCACTGCTCGTCCCCAGCAGGTACTCCTCCACGCCGGCATGGCCGTCATAGACCGGCTGCGGCGGAAAATCTTTGCAAAAACGCACCAGGGCCTTGCGCACGGCGCTGCCGCCCAGGCTTTTTTCCAGGTCGTCGAGGAGCATGTTGAATGCCAGCGGCTTGACCTGGGCCGCGTAGAGCGAGACCACGTAGTGCAGGATCTCGTCGATCAGCCCCATGGCGTTCACCGACCCGGGCTGGACGGCCTTTTCAGGAAACTTCGCCGTGTCGCGTTTGGCGTTCAGCTTCTGGGTGAAGATGCGCACTGCCTGGAAGTCGGCCAATATCACGTTGCCGGTGATGGAGAACAGGGCGTGGTTGAGCTGCAGCAGGCTGCGGCTGGCCAGGGAGACATGAAACTCCTTGGCCGGGGGCTGCGCCTGCGCTCCCAGGAGTGAAGATTTCTCCAGCCTGGTCAGGCGCAGGAGCAAGCGCGTCGGTAACGAATGTGGCTGCCTGTTCATGGCACTATGGCCTGTCCTCCTGGCCCTTTTTGCTGAAAATACGAATCCTTTTTAAAATAGCATAATCCGGGAAAAAATGAAATGACGGACGTGCCCCTCACGCCGCTTGCCTCGGAGGCAGGGACGGCTTCCAGAAAGCGAACAACAGCAGCGCCATAAACGCCATGGCGGCCCCGAAATAAAAGGGGGCCGACGGCCCGAACCCGGCCCAAGCGCCTGCACCGCTCCAGAGGATGCCGGCCAGGAAAGAAGCCGGCAGGTCGGTGAGTCCC
>JAQUQF010000366.1 GCA_028749105.1 Acidobacteriota bacterium
AGCATCAGCAGCGGATCGTGACGATAGGAATGATTTCCAATGGTATGGTTCCGGGAGAGGATCTTTTGGATCGTCGCCGGATATCGTTCCGCCCTCGCGCCGGCAACGAAAAACGTCGCCGGCACGCGATGCCGCCGCAAAAGCTCCAGCAGTCGGGGGGTAACCTCCGGGTCCGGGCCGTCATCGAAGGTCAAGGCCACCGCCCGACGAACCGTTTTCCGCCGGCTGATTACGGGCAGGAAGAATCCAATCCCGGGGAAAAAGGGGGCAACCAGACAGAGGACAATGAAAGAACCCAACGGGAGGACGACCAGCGCCGGTCGAATCAACAGCAGCAGGCCGGAGATGACAAAGGCCGCCATTCCGGCAACCAGCGCCGGCGAAAGTCCTCTCTGCGCACCGGAAACGACCGGGTCGCCCTGGATCCGATCCAACCCCTCCTCCCGAAAACCGGTCGGCGAAATATGCGGCCGGGCGTATTCCGGCGGCGGGGCCGTCAGACGTTCCGCCATGCGCCTCGTCACCCAACGCAATACGATCCTGATATAATGAACGCCGGCAAAGTACAATCCGACCAGAAAGACAACGTGAGACAGGCCGTAGGTCGCCGGACCGCCCACAACGACGATCAGGGGTTCCCGCAGATGATAGGAAATCCACGCCAGGAGCCCCACGGCCGGCCAGCCGATGATATAACTCAGGCCGATGAGCCCCACGCCGATCCATACCCTCAGCGTCGGTTTTTCCGTCATCGCCTGGAGATCCGCTTTCTCGGCAAGCGCCTCGCGAACGAAACGGGTTGCGGTCCACCTGGCGATCAATCCCTGAACGATGGAATTCCCGGACATCATTTGCTCTCTTTCGCTTCGGACCGGATCGTCGACTCCATTCAATTTTGTATTGATACACGCATTATTTTGTATTATCAATCCAATATGAGTGACCGACATCCATGCCGACCGTGACCGCGCGGTCGCCGCAACCGGGAAGCGGCTGCGTTTTACAGCCCATCGCTGGAATAACCCATGAGCGTGAATCCATCCCCTGATCCCGCCGAACCGGAAACGGAACAGCCCTGGCAACGAACCCTCTACATCATGTTTGCCGCCCAGTTCCTGTCGATGATCGGCTTCGCCTTCGTGCTTCCCTTTCTCCCCTTTTACGTGCGGGAGTTGGGAATCACCGACGAGCGGATGGTCCCCTTCTGGGCGGGCGTCCTGGCCGCCTCCAGTGGCCTGGTCATGGCCTTCTTCTCGCCTCTCTGGGGGTGGCTATCCGACCGGTACGGGCGAAAGATCATGGTGGAGCGCGCCATGTTCGGCGGCGCCGTCCTCACCTTCGCGATGGGGCTCGTCTCCAACATCTGGCAGCTCCTGTTCCTGCGGATCCTCTCCGGCGCGACGACCGGAACCATCTCGGCCTCCATCGCCCTGGTTTCCACGGTTGTCCCGAAGCAAAAGCTGGGATACGCGCTGGGACTGATGCAGGTGGCGGTTTTTCTCGGCATGACGCTGGGACCGTGGATCGGGGGGATCCTGGCCGACATCCTCGGCTATCGGCTCACTTTCATGGCGGGCGGCGCGATTCTGCTGCTGGGCGGGATGCTCGTCCTCTTCGGGACCCGGGAGCGTTTCGTCCGGCCGTCGAAGGAAATCCTGGCGAAAGGCGACCGGCTGGTCTCGCTGCTGGGCTACGGGGGCTTTCCCGCGATGCTCGCCCTATTCTTTTTCTTCCATTTCACGGTTCATTTTGTCGCCCCGATCCTGCCGCTCTTTATCGAAACGATGTATGACCCGGCGCGCGGCGGCATCGCCTCGACAACGGGTCTGCTCTTCGCGATCAGCGGCGCCGCCGCCGCTCTGTCCGCCGGCGGGATCGGCTATCTCAGCGACCGAATCGGCTACCGCCGGATCCTGCTGTTCCATCTCCTGCTGACCGCCGCGAGCATCCTGCTGCACGGGGCGGCGCAGGGAATCCTTCACCTGGTCCTGCTGCGGGCGCTCTACGGCCTGGCGGCGGGCGGCATCCTGCCGACAATGAACGCCCTGGTCGGGCGCCTGATTCCGTCGGAGAGCTACGGAAAAGCGTATGGTCTGACCTCCTCCATGACCAGCCTGGGAATGGCTGCCGGTCCCTTCTTCGGCGGAATCATGGCCTCCTCCTGGGGGTACCGCTGGCCCTTCGCCTTCGTCGGCGCGATGATGCTTGTCGTCGCGCTGCCGGTGATGATCAATCTCCGCTCCCGCTCCCGCTGATTGTACGCTGCAATCCCTTTGAAAGGTTGCGTAAGGGCCGGCCGACTTTTTTACTGGACAATGGAACGAATGTTCTATCCAGTGGAGGGGGATCTCATCATCGTGGAGCGGGGGCGAGAGCCCAAGGGGGGAGATATCGTGATCGCCGAGGTCGACGGGGAATGGACCATGAAGCACTTCCGTCGGGAGGGAAAAACGGTGGTCCTGGAGGCGGCCAATCCGAAGTATCCCCCGATTCGTCCGCGGGAGGAGCTCAAGCTCGGGGGGGTCGTCACCGCGGTGATCCGGAAGTA
>JAQUQF010000367.1 GCA_028749105.1 Acidobacteriota bacterium
TGGTGATCCCCTTCATCACCTCCTCGTTGCGCGACATGACGGCGCCGATGCGGGCGCCGCAGGCCGAGTAGCGCTTGGAGATGGAGTCGACGACGATGACGCGGTCCTCGAGGCCCTCCAGCTGCAGTACGCTGAAGTGGACCTTGCCGTCGTAGGTGAACTCCTTGTAGACCTCGTCGGCGATGAGAAACAGGTCGTGCTTTTTGGCGAAGGCGCCGATGACCTTCAGCTCGTCGGGGGTGTAGACGGTGCCGGTGGGGTTGTTGGGCGAGCAGAGGAGGACGGCGCGCGTGCGCGGGCTCAGCTTCTGCTCGAACTCGGCGATGTCGGGAAGGTGGAAACCGTTCTCGGCCTTGGCGGTCACCGGGACGATCTTGAGGCCGCACTGCGAGGCGTAGCCGCTGTAGTTGGTGTAGTAGGGCTCGGAGACGATGACCTCGTCGCCGGGGTCGCCGATGGCGTTGAAGGCGAAAGAGATGGCCTCGCTGCCGCCGGTGGCGATGACGATGTTCTTGGTCTCCAGCCTGATCTTGTAATATTCGAAATAATGGATCATGGCCGTCTTGAGCGCCTCGAGGCCGTCGGAGGGGCCGTAGGAGAGGACCTTCTCCTTGTAGTCGATGATCCGCTGCATGAAGACTGCGGGGGTTTCGATGTCGGGCTGGCCGATGTTCAGGTGGTAGACGGTCATTCCCCGCTTCTTGGCCGCATTGGCCAGCGAGGTAAGCTTGCGGATCGGCGATTCCTGGATGTGTTGCGCGCGCTGCGAGATCTTCATGGTTCCTCCTGGAATGGTAAAGGAGAAATTATAGGCCCATTTTGCACATAAATCAATGGCGGGTTGTTACTTGTCACTCAGTTGAGATATCATGTCCGTGATGAATCGAATGCAAAGACCATGGATCCTCGAGCGAACGCTGGACGAGTTGAAAGACGAACTCCGTGCCGATGGATTCCGTGAATATGCCGCCCGCCAGGTCTTCCAGTGGCTCTATCACAAGAACAATCAGGATGTCGCCTCCTGGAGCAACATCGCCAGGGCCAACCGCGAGAAGCTGGCCGGGCTCTATGACTGGGAGGCGCGGCCCCTGTTGGAAAAGCAGGACGACGGCCGGGGGACGCGCAAACTCCTGATCGGGCTTGCGGACGGGCTGCGGATCGAAACGGTCCTGATCCCCGAGAAGGACCACTTTACTTTTTGCCTTTCGAGCCAGGCGGGATGCCCCCTGGCCTGCGCCTTCTGCGCCACCGGCGCCATGGGCTTCCGCCGCAACCTGACCGCAGGGGAGATCGCCACCCAGGTGCTGACCTTGAAAAAGGAGATCAGCGATTACGCCGGCAAGCTTAATTTGGTCTTCATGGGCATGGGCGAGCCGCTGCTCAACTACAACAACCTCGCCCGGGCGCTGCGCATCATCACCGATGCCGACGGGCTGAACATCTCGCCGCGGCATGTCACCGTCTCCACGGCCGGCATTCTGGAGAACCTGAAAAAACTGGAGGCGGATTTTCCGCAGGTGAAGATCGCCTTCTCGCTGAACGCTCCGGACCCGCTGCTGCGCGCCGAGTTGATGCCGATCTCGCGCAGGGAGAGCCTCGACTCGCTGCTGGGCTACTTCCGCGAGCACAAGCGCCGGCAGCGCATCACCTTCGAGTACGTGCTGCTGCGCGGCGTGAACGATTCCCCGGCCCAGGCCCGGCAGCTGGCCAAGCGGCTGCACGGCATCCCGGCCAAGGTCAACCTCATCCCCTACAACGCCAACCCCCGGCTCCCCTTCCGGCGCCCCGCCGAGATCGACGTGGAGAAGTTCCGCGCCGTCCTGCTCGATATGGGGATGACCGTGATCACCCGCTGGTCCAAGGGGCAGGAGATCCGCTCGGCCTGCGGACAGCTCGCCGTTTTTCCCGGGAATACTTGATTTATAGGCCTTTCGCTTGGATGCGATTGATTTTCGCGGCAGAAGAGACTATAATAGTATCTCCGGGATCCTATGAAATCAAGACTTGAAAAGCTGAAAGGCACCTGTATCGGCATCGCCGGCTGCGGCGGGCTCGGCTCCAACTGTGCCATCGCCCTGGCCCGCGCCGGCGTCGGCCACCTGGTCATCGCCGACTTCGACGTTGTCACCGCCGAGAACCTCGACCGCCAGTACTATTTCCTGGACCAGGTCGGGGAAAAAAAGGTCCTGGCCCTGCGCGAGAACATCCACAAGGCCGCGCCCAGCATAAAAGTGGAAGCCCATGAGCTGCGCCTGGGCCCTGACGAGGTCGTCCGCATTTTCAAGGATTGCCAGGTGATCATTGAGGCTGTCGACCGGGCCGACATGAAGCTGATGATCATCGAGACCGTGACCGAGCGTTTTCCCGACAAGTTCATCATCGCCGGCTCGGGGCTGGCCGGCTATGGCGGCAACAACGACCTGCGCACGCGCCGCCTGGGCAACCTGTTCATCTGCGGCGACGAGATCAGCGAGGTGTCGGAGGAGATGCCGCCCCTGGCGCCGCGCGTGGGCATCGTGGCCTGCATGCAGGCCAACCAGGCCCTGG
>JAQUQF010000368.1 GCA_028749105.1 Acidobacteriota bacterium
TTGGGCGTCTCGATGAACTTGTACCACGACTCGGCCTTGAGGCCGGCGTCGAGGACGCACTGAGTGACGCCGTTGGCCCAGGGGCCGATGATGCCGTAGGAGGTGCCGGTGACCCAGCCCGGGTCGGCGGTGCACCAGTAGATGTCGTCCTCCTTCAGGTCCAGGACGTACTTGGCGGTGATGTATTGCGAGACGAGCGAGTAGTGGACATGCTGGGCTCCCTTGGGCTTGCCGGTGGTGCCCGAGGTGTAGTGCAGCACCGAGGGCGTCTCGGCTTTCGAGGTGTAGACCGGGAAGCTCTCAAGCCTGGGCTCCTTCTCCATGTGCAGGGCGACCTCTTTCTCGCGCAGGGGCTTGAGGCCGTCGTCGTCGACGACGATGATGTGGCGCAGCGTGGGCACGTCGTTGAGCAGGACGCGCACCTTGGCCACGTGCTTCTTCTGGGTGATGACCGCGGCGGTGCCGGCGTCAGCCAGGCGCGTGATCAGCGACTCGGAGCCGAAGGCGGAGAACAGGGGCTGGGCGATGCCGCCCATCTTCAGGATGGCCTGGAAGCCGAAGTAGAGCTCGGGCACCTTGTCCATGAAGAGGCAGACGCGCTCGCCGGGCTGCAAGCCGAGGTTGACCAGGTACTGGGCGAAGGAATTGGTCAGCAGGCGCATGTCGTTGAATGTGTATTTTTTGACCTCGCCGGCGTGGCCTTCCCAGATCAGAGCCAGCTTGTCGCCCTTGCCCTGTTCGCAAATGCGGTCGCTGCAGTAGGCGGCGATGTTGATGTCGCCGCCCGGCTTATAGCCGAGCTCCTTCTCCGAGATCCCCCAGTTGAAGTCCTTGCGTTCCTCTTCGTAGCTGCGCATGTTGGTCATGCCGGTCCCTCCAGGTTGTGGCGTATCGCGCCATTCGCGGAATTCGCGCTTTTTTAACGAAACCATTATATAGATGAACGACGCCCGAATGTCAAGTCAAGAAGCGCGCAATTGACAGCCCCGGACCGCCGTTCTACAATCCGGGGCATGGCAGCCAACACCCCGTTCTATCGCAACCTGGAGCGCTATTTCATCCGCCTGAAGGCGGGGGAGGGGATGACCCTGGAGCAAGCCCTGCAAAAGCACCTGCGGCTCACGAAAGAGGAGGCGGAGCAGCTGCTACACCAGGGCTCTGTCTGGGACAATGAAAAAAAACTGCGCTTGCGCGACGGGCAAATGGCGATTACAAATGAGCTGCTGCGCGTCGACCGGCCGAAGTTTCCCATCCATGAATACGTGTTGCAGCCCGAGGACATCAAGTACGAGGACGACCACCTGCTGATCGTCTACAAGCGGGGCGGGGTGCCGGCCCAACCGACGCCGTACAGCGACATCGACAACCTGCTGCACGGCGTGCAGAAGTATTTCGCCGGCCAGGGGATCCGCTACCTCGCCGCGCCGGTCAACCGCCTCGACCTGCCGGCCCAGGGGCTGGTCCCCTTCGCCAAAAACAGGCGCTGCGAGGTTGCCCTGCATCGTCTTTTCGAGCAGCACCGCATCCGCAAGCGCTACCTGGCCGCCACCGCCGCGTTTGCCGGCATGAAGCGGTCGTACATCATCCGCTCGCAGCTTGAATGGCAGGGGCGGAGCCGCGAGGCGCTGACCTACGTCCGCTTCTGCCTCGAGAAGGAGGGCCATTTTTTTTTCCTGGTCTTTCCCCAGAGCGGCCGCACCCACCAGATACGCCGCCATTTCCAGGAGCAGGTGGCGCCGCTGGCCGGCGACATGCGCTACGGCGGGGCCGAACCAGGCCGGGAGCTCTGGCTCCTCTGCTTCCAGTACGTTTTCCCCCATCCCGCCACCAGGAAAAGGATTTCCGTGCGCTTCGTGCCCCCGGCATGGCAAGAGGCCATGGGGCTGGAAGTGAAGTAGAAGGGTAGAAGAGTTGACGGGTTGACGAGGCAGGGCGCTTGCAGAAGATCATTGCCAGGGCCGTTGCCCCGTCTACCCGTCTACCCATAAGCATGCAATCTTGTTGACAAACAATAAAACATATGTTAGTATATTAATATGATAAACGAAGTGCGACTGCTCAAGGCCCTGGCCGACGAGAACCGCCTGCGCCTGCTCATGCTGCTGCGGGCGCGCGAGCTCTTCGTCTGCCAGCTCATGGCCGTCACCGGCCTCTCGCAGTCGCTGGTGTCGCGCTCGCTGGCGCTGCTGGAGCGCGAGGGGCTGGTCGACTCGCGGCGCGAGGGCAAGCATGTATTTTATCGCAGGCCTGAATCCATGCCGGCGGTGGGGGCAGCCGTGTTGGATGCCCTGGCCCGGCAGCGGGAGGAGGGCGAGTGGTTCGCCAAGGACAGGAAAAACCTCGAGCTGTTCTGCCGGCGCTTTCATGGCGGCAAGGCCTGCGACATGTCGATCGTCAGGAAATTCATAGTCTATAAGAATAAAAATAAAAAATAAGGAGCTATATGATGGAAAAACTGGACAAAAAAGCGTTCCTGGAGAAGATTTTCGATTTCGAGAAGGAGAAGGTGTGGAAATACCGCGGCACGCTGCCCGCC
>JAQUQF010000369.1 GCA_028749105.1 Acidobacteriota bacterium
ACGAATCCAGCGGCATTCGAACTTGCCGGAATCGTTATTGGCGAGGGTGACCTCGTTGTTGATAACCAGCGCCGGTTCCGGCAGGATACCCGCCTTGAGCATCGCCTGGAAGCCGTTGCAGATGCCCAGAATCAGACCGCCGCTTTCCAGGAAGCGCTTGATTTCCTCGCCCTGCTTGAGCCGCAGCTCGTTCGCCTGCACTTTACCCGCGCCGAGGTCGTCGCCGTAGGTAAAGCCGCCGGGCAGCACCAGGATTTGATAATCGGCGAGCTTCTGACGGCGGCGGACGAGCTGGTTGATGTGCACCAGAGACGTCTCCGCGCCCGCCTGCTGGAAGGCATATGCCGTCTCCACATCACAGTTGGTACCCGGTGCCCGTAAGATAAGGACCTTTACTTTTGCCATATCACCACCGCAGCGGCTTCTGCCAGGCTTCCTTGAGCTCCGCCAGAGTGAGTTTTATCTTCTTCCCCGCGAGACTGTTAATTTCCACAAAGTCCGATTTGTCCACCTTGCCGATGGCGGCAAAGGCAGTGCCTTTCATAATTTTTTCAAACTTGCGCCGGTTGCCCGCCGTCACTTCGGCGAGGAAGCGGCTGTTGGATTCCGAGAATAATACATAGTCATCCCGGGTCATCGGCTCACCGACCGGCACCTTTTGCAACTCCACTTTCGCACCCAGTCCACCGGCGAAAGACATCTCGGCGAGCGCCACCCCCAACCCTCCCTCGCTGAGGTCGTGGCAGGCGCGCACCAGCCCTTGCTCTATTGCCAGGCTGAGGCTTTCCATGAGTACCTTTGCCCGCTGCGGCTCGACCCGCGGTACGGAAGCGCCGATCTGCCCGTGGGCGGCATAGTACTCGGAACCACCCAATTCCCGGAAGGTCGTGCCGACCAGATAAATCAGGTCGCCGGGCTTTTTGAAATCCATGGAAACAGCGCGGCTGACATCATCAATTACGCTGACCGATGAAATAAGCAACGTGTGCGGAATGGCGATAGTCTTACCCTGATAATGAAATTCATTGTTGAGACTGTCTTTGCCGGAGATGAACGGCGCGCCGTAAGCCAGCGCCATGTCATGGCAGGCCTGCGCCGACCGCACCAGCGCCCCCAGCATTTCAGGCCGAGCGGTATTACCCCAGCAGAAGTTGTCCAGCAGGGCGACGCGCCGCAAATTACCGCCGACGGCAATCACCTGGCGCAAGGCTTCGTCAATAACCGAGGCGGTCATCCAGTAGGGGTCGATATCCCCGTAGCGGGTATTGATGCCGCTGGCGATAATCACGCCTTTTGCCGAATCGAAAACCGGCTGGATGACGGCGGCATCACCGGGACCGTCGTTATCTTTGCCGACAAGCGGCTTCAGAATGCTGGCGCCCTGCACCTCGTGGTCGTACTGGCGGATGACCCATTCCTTGCTGCACGTATTCCAGGAACCGAGGATATTAAGAAGCTCTTTGCCCAAGTCTGCCGGCTCATCGAACTCAGTCTCACTCAGCTTAGGCGGCTGCCAGATTGCCGGGCGCTCGATGCGCGGTATGCCGTTGTGCAGGAACTCCATCTCAAGGTCGCCGACAAGCTGGTCTTCATAGAAGAGCTTCAAGTGATGGTCGCTGGTGAACTCACCGATGACGGTCGCATCGACATCTTCGCTGGCAAACAGCTTAAGCAGTTCCTCGACATGCTCCGGCGGCACCGCCAGCACCATGCGCTCCTGCGATTCGGAAATCCAGATTTCGGTATAAGAAAGACCGGCGTATTTCAGCGGCACTTTCTCCAGGTCGACGCGCACGCCCGTATCGGCGCCCATCTCCCCCACCGCGGAGGAAAGTCCGCCGCCGCCGCAATCGGTAATCCGCACGTATAATCGTTTCTCCCGCGCCTGCATCAGGACGTCGATGACCTTCTTTTCCACGATGGCATTGCCAATCTGCACCGAAGTCCAGGAAACCTCGCTGGAAGTACCGGTGAGCCGTTCGGAGGCGAAGGTCACGCCGTGGATGCCGTCGCGTCCCGTCCGTCCCCCCACCACCACCACCTTATCGCCGGGCTTTTGCTGCCCACGCTGCGCCATGTTGACCGGCATGATGCCCAACGTGCCGCAATAGACCAGCGGGTTCGCGGTGTAGCGTTCGTCGAAGCAAATGGCGCCGTTCCCCGTCGGGATGCCCAGACGGTTGCCGTAATCGGCCACTCCCGCCCGCACCCCTTTAAACATGCGTCGCGGGTGGAGGACGCCGGAGGGCAGCTTATCATAAGGCAAATCCGGCGGACCGAAGCAGAAAACATCGGTATTGAAAATCGGCCTGGCGCCCAATCCCGTGCCGAGCGGGTCGCGCACGACGCCGCCGATGCCCGTGGAAGCGCCGCCGTACGGCTCCACCGCTGAAGGATGGTTGTGCGTCTCCACTTTAAAGCAAAGCGCCCAGCGCCCGTCGAAGTCAATGACTCCGGCATTATCCGCAAAAACGGAAAAACACCAGGGTTTGTTCAGCTCGAGGGTGGCTTTAGCAATGGTACTCTTGAGCAGATT
>JAQUQF010000370.1 GCA_028749105.1 Acidobacteriota bacterium
GATCGTCGGGGACATCGACCGCGGCGGCGTGTACGCCTCGTTCATCGGAACGGTGGAATGCCTCACGGAGCGGGAGCGGGCGCTCGTGAAGGGGTTTGTCGTGAACCGCTTCCGGGGCCAGGAGGCGTTCCTCGCCGATGCGCACGATTATGTCCTCCGGCGGACCGGTCGCCCCGTCCTCGGCGTGGTCCCGTATCTGCGCGATCTGGGAATCCCCGAGGAGGATTCCGTCAGCTTCCGGGACGGCCTGATCGACGGCCGCGCCCCCGACGGCGAGCATGTGGACATCGCCGTCGTCGATCTGGCCCACATTTCGAACTTCACCGACTTCGATCCGTTCCGGACCGAGCCGGACATTCGCCTGCGCGTGGTCCGGCGCCCGGAGGAGCTGGCCGAGCCGGATGCGCTGATCCTGCCGGGGAGCAAGAACGTGATCGGAGATCTGGCCGCCCTTCAGGCGAACGGCGTCGCAAAAAAAATCATCGACCTTGCCGGCGCCGGAAAGACGGAAATCATCGGAATCTGCGGCGGTTTCCAGATCCTCGGCCGGGAGATTTCCGATCCGTTCGGGATCGAGTTCGCCGCCGGTCGGACCCTGGCCGGCCTGGGACTTCTTCCCGTCCGGACGGAACTGGCCCGGGAGAAGACGCTGAGGCGCACCACGGCGCGCCACCTCGTTTCGGGCTGTGAGGTTCGGGGGTACGAGATCCATCACGGCCGGACCGACGGCGAAAATCTGAATCCGCTGATTCTGCGGGCGGACGGCGAGACGATCGGCGTCGGGACGGAAGAAGGCCTCCTCTGGGGGACCTACCTCCACGGGATTTTCGACGCGGATCGGTTCCGCCGCTGGTTCATCGATCGCCTGCGCGTTCGCCGGGGACTCGCCCCGCTCGGAAGGATCGCGGCCGTCTACGACCTGGAACCGGCCCTCGACCGCCTTGCGGAGACGGTGCGGCGGGCGGTCCGGATGGAGGAGATCTACCGAATCATGGGAATATCATGACGCTGGAGACACAGATCCTGATCGCGCTGCTGCTCGATCTCGTCTTCGGCGATCCCCGCTGGATGCCGCATCCGGTCCGGTTGATCGGCCGTCTGATTGCCGCGCTGGAAGGGCCGGCCCGCCGCGCGATTCGGGACACCCGTCTCGCGGGGACGCTGACGGCGCTTGCCGTGATCCTGACGGCGGCCGTTGCGACGGGCGCGGCGCTCGGGGTGGCCGGATGGCTCCACCCCCTCCTCGGGGACGCGGTTTCCATTCTGCTGCTCTATACGACGCTGGCGGCGCGGGACCTGGCCGACCACAGCCGCGCCGTCTGGACGGCGCTCGAAAGCGGCGATTTCGCCTCGGCGCGGCGCCTCGTCTCGCGGCTGGTCGGCCGCGATACGGAGCGGCTGACCGAGCCGGAGGTCGTCCGGGCGACCGTCGAGAGCGTCGCCGAGAACACCGTGGACGGGATCATCGCGCCGCTTTTCTTCGCGGCGCTCGGAGGTCCGGTCGCGGCGATGGCCTACAAGGCGGCCAGCACGCTCGATTCGATGATCGGGTACCGGAACGAGCGCTACATCGATTTCGGCCGGACGGCGGCGATGATCGATGACGGATTGTGTTGGCTTCCCGCGCGGATCGCGGTTCCGATCCTGGCTGTCGCGGCGGCCGTCACGGGACGGAAGGCGGCGGACGCCTGGCGGATCGCCCGCCGCGACGGCCGGAAGCATATCAGCCCGAACGCGGGGATCGCGGAGGCGGCGTTCGCCGGCGCGCTGGGGATCCGTCTGGGGGGAGTGATGGAGCGGAGCGGCGAACCGGTCAACCTGCCGACGCTCGGCGATCCGCTCGAACCGCTTGTCCGCGGGCAGATCCTCGCGGCAAACCGCATGATGTTCGCGGCGACCGGGATTGCCGCCGCGATTTTTCTTGCGGTGCGCCGGGGAATCGCCGTGTTTCCGGAAATATGGTAAGAAATGGGTAGGGGGGCGAATGATGAACGATAAGGGAAGGGTGCTGATCTTCACCGGCGACGGGAAGGGAAAAACCACGGCCGCGCTGGGAATGGCGCTCCGGGCGCACGGCCACGGCATTCCGGTTTCGGTGGTTCAATTCGTCAAGTCCGATACCCAGACCGGCGAATTTGCCGCGATGAACGGGATGGCGGACGTCGATATCGTCGTGACGGGCCTCGGTTTCGTTCCGCGCCCGACCGATCCGCGATTCGCGGACCACCGCCGGGCGGCGGAACAGGGGCTCCGGATCGCAGCGGACGCGGTCTCCTCGGGACGCTTCGGCCTGGTCGTCCTCGACGAGGTCTGCATGGCCGTCGCGCTGAATCTGCTCGCCGAGGATGCGGTCCTGTCGGTTCTCCGCGAAGCGGCCGCCGACTGCACGGTTGTTTTGACCGGACGGGGCGCGACCGAGGGGTTGATCGCGGCCGCCGACACGGTTTCCGAGGTCCGCTGCATCAAGCATGGATTCGATCGCGGACGGAAGGCCCAAAAGGGGGTGGAGTTCTGATGTCCTCCTGCCCGG
>JAQUQF010000371.1 GCA_028749105.1 Acidobacteriota bacterium
TGCTGCGCCTGAAAACCGGAACGCCGATGCGCCTGCATGCCGACAGCATCGACTGGGCGAAGTTCGCGCCCCAGCCCGGCGACGAGCCGCCGCTGCCTTTTTCCATGTACACCCGCCGACCGGTACGCAACCGGGTGCAGTGCTATCTAGGCCACACCACGCCCGAGGTTGGCCGCATCGTGCGCGACCATCTGCACCTGTCGCCCCTGTACTCGGGAAAGATCCAGGGCATCGGTCCGCGCTACTGCCCGTCCATCGAAGACAAGATCGTCAAGTTCCCCGGCCGCGAGCAGCACCATATCTACCTCGAGCCCGAAGGCCTGCGCAACAAGGAGATCTACGTCAACGGCCTCTCCTCCAGCCTGCCGGTGAACGTGCAGAAATTGATCCTGCGGGCCATTCCCGGGCTGGACCAGGCGCGCATGATGCGTCCGGCCTACGCCATCGAGTATGATGCCATCCAGCCTACCCAATTGCATCCCAGCTTGGAAAGCAGACAGGTCGGCAATTTGTTTTTTGCCGGCCAGGTGAACGGCACCTCGGGCTACGAGGAGGCGGCCGGCCAGGGATTGCTGGCTGGGGTCAACGCCGTGCTCAAGGCCCGGGGCGAAGCCCCCTTCGTCCTGGAGCGGCAGGAAGCCTATATCGGGGTCATGGTCGACGACATCGTCCGATGCGGCATCGACGAGCCCTACCGCCTGTTCACGGCGCGGGCCGAATACCGCCTGCAACTGCGGGAAGACAATGTTTTCGAGCGCCTGGGCGGGCATGCCCTGCGCCTGGGGCTGGTTGCCCGGGCCGACTACGACCGTCAGATGCGCAAACTGGCGAAGCGCCGGAATGTGATCGAAACGCTGGCCGTTTCCCGGGCGGTTTTTGCGGGCAAGAGCGAAACGCTTTTGCAGATACTGAAAAGGCCGGAAATGACGTTTGCCGACCTGGAGAAGCTTCATGGCCGGCCGTTATTGAAGAAAAAAAGCCTCACGGACATTTCCTACATCGAGGCCTGCGTCAAGTACGAGGGCTACGTCGCGATCCAGCACAAGGAGGTCGCCAGGATGAAAAAACTGGCCGCGACCCCCATCCCGGCCGACCTGGATTTCTCCGCGATCGCGGGACTTTCCACGGAGATAAGGCAGAAACTGGCCCGAGCGCTGCCGGGAACGCTGGGCGACGCCGCCCGCATCCCCGGCGTCACGCCCGCCAGCCTCAACGCCATCAGCATTTACTTGACCCTGAAGTACAAGCAATAATGATGGCGTAGGCTCATTCTTTTTAATTCAGTCCCAGATCATTCGCCTTTTTCATTTGTTCGTTGCCAATTCAAATGCTTTTTTGTAAAATATTTTCATGCGGAAATCAAATCTCCGCTTCGCGTTAGTGATCCTGGCGGCCTTGGCCGCCATTTCGGTTTTTGCCCTGTTGACCGCCAAGCGCGCCGACCGGCAGATGCGCGGCGACCTGCTCCTGCAGGCAAAGCTTGTGTCTGCCGCGGTCGATATGGAATATGTGGCGACGTTGAGCGGAACGGAAAAGGACGCGGCAGCGCCCGGTTTTTTGCAGCTCAGGGACCGGCTTGTCCGGGCCCGCAAGGTCAACCCGAAATGCCGGTACCTCTATCTGCTCGGGCAAAAGCGCGACGGCACGGTGCTCTTTTTTCTAGACACCGAGCCGGAGGATTCCGAAAACTACTCCCCTCCCGGGCAGGCCTATCCCGAAGCGACAAAGGTTTTGCGCCGCGCCTTCGCTTCCGGCCGCCCCGTGGTAGAAGGGCCGGTATCGGACCGCTGGGGCGTTTGGGTCAGCGCCCTGGTGCCGCTTCGTCGTGAGGATAAGGGGCGAGTGGCCGCCGTGCTGGGCATGGACATGGACGCTCGGTTCTGGGGATGGCAATTGGCCCGCCGCTGCGCTCTGCCGGTGGGGCTTGCGGCCTTCATCCTGTTTCTCGGCATCGTGGCATTCGTGCTGAACCGGAACCACCGCCTCATCCGGGC
The DNA here is from genome assembly GCA_028749105.1 of Acidobacteriota bacterium. GTDB lineage: Bacteria > Acidobacteriota > Aminicenantia > UBA2199 > UBA2199 > UBA2199. Next base: position 1,995 of record JAQUQF010000371.1, read on the forward strand.
CCAGGAACGGAGCATCAGGGAGAGCGAGCAGAAACTCCGGAGCATCATCGAGAACAGCACGAACCTGTTCTACGCCCACACTCCGGACCACGTTCTCACCTACCTGAGCCCGCAAAGCTGGGCTCTGCTGGGCTATTCCCAGGAGGAAGCGCTGGTCAAATGGACGGAGCTGGCAACGGACAATCCCGTCAATGAAAGGGGGCTCGCGACCACCCAGCGCGCCATCGACACCGGCCGGGCACAACCGCCCCACGAGCTCGAACTGAAGCATAAAAGCGGCAAGCGCGTATGGGTGGAGGTCAGGGAGGGACCGGTGGTCGAGAAGGGGAGGACCGTGGCCATCGTCGGCGCCCTGACCGACATTTCGGAGCGAAAAAGTGCGGAGGAAGTCCAGGCCGCGGCCTTGAAGGAAAAGGGGGCGTTGCTTCGCGAGTTCCAGCATCGGGTGAAAAACAGTCTGGCCATCATCACGGGGATCACCGAGCTTGAAGCGAATCATTCCGCCGATCCGGCGGTGCGCAAGGCGTTGT
>JAQUQF010000372.1 GCA_028749105.1 Acidobacteriota bacterium
CTTCGTCGGGGAACAACCGATCGTCTACCTGCAACTGAAGCAGCAAATCCAGGAAACCGCCGCCAGCCTGCTGGCGCGCGGCATCAAAAAGGGCGACCGGGTGGCCATCATGGGGGAAAATTGCCCGAACTGGATCATCGCCTACCTGGCCCTCACCTCCATGGGGGCCGTGGCCGTGCCCATCCTGACCGGCTTCCCGGATACCGACACCCGCCATATCCTGCGCAATTCCGAGTCCCAGGGCATCTTTCTCGATGCCAAGCAGCGCGTCAAGCTGGAAGGCATGGACGATTCAACCCTGAAGTTCATCTGTGATCTCGAAAGCATGGAGTTCGAGGACCTGCAAAAGCCGCATGTCGGCTTCATCGGCAAGACCCTGGCCCTGTTCAAGCGCGGCCGGCCCAAGAGCGCTGCCGACGCCGAGGATGCGGCTGATGTGCCCGAACCGGAAGCCGAGGACCTGGCGGTTCTCATCTACACCTCCGGCACCACCGGCCATTCCAAGGGGGTCATGCTCAGCCAGCGCAACATCGTTTCCGACGTGGTCAACGGCATCGAACGCTTCCCGCTCTCTTCCACCGACCGTTTTCTTTCCATATTGCCCCTGGCCCACACCTTCGAGGCCACGGGTGGCATGCTCTGCCCGATCGCCATCGGGGCCAGCATCTACTACATGCGCGGCCTGCCCACGCCGCAAAAACTTCTGGCGGCCATGGACGTTGTCAAACCGACCGCGGTCCTGACCGTCCCCCTGGTCGTCGACAAGATCTTCCGCAAGAAGATCCTGCCCCAGATCCAGGGCAAGCTGATCGTCAACAGGCTCTACCCGCTCCCCTTTTTCCGCAAAAAACTGCACCAGGTAGCCGGCCGCAAGCTGGTCCAGTCCTTCGGCAACAAGCTGCGCTTCTTCATGTTCGGCGGCGCCTCGCTGAACGAGGACGTGGAGGTTTTTCTGCGCGACGCCGGCATCAGCTACTCGACCGGCTATGGCATGACCGAAACCTCCCCGGTCATGACCATCAACCCCTTCGGCCAGGTCAAGGTCGGTTCCTGCGGCACGCCCATCCCGGGCATCGAGATGGCGATCCACGAGGCCGACGCCCAGACGGGCATCGGCGAGATCATCGTCCGCGGGCCCATCGTCATGTCGGGCTATTACAAGAATCCCGACGCCACGGCCGAGGTTTTTTTGCCGGGCGGCTGGCTGAAGACGGGCGACCTGGGTTACTTCGACGACGAGGGCTACCTGTTCATCAAGGGGCGCAGCAAGAACGTCATCATCGGCCCTTCGGGCGAAAACATCTACCCCGAGGCCATCGAGCAGAAGATCCTCCAGGAGCCCTATTTCCAGGAGACGGTGGTCTTCGAGAGCGGCCACAAACTGCTGGCCAAGGCCTACCTGGATTACGACGTCCTCGACCACGAGTTCGAGCGCAACAAGCTCAACGGCGCCGAAGCCCGCAAGCTGACCGAGGATATCCTGGAGCAAGCCCGCCAGCGCATCAACCTGCAGCTGCCGGCTTTTGCGCAGATCAGCCGGATCCTCGAACACCCGGAACCATTCGAAAAAACTCCGACCAACAAGGTCAAGCGCTACCTGTACATCACCCGCGGCAAGTAAGGAGGCGGAAGAGACATGTCACTGGCAAAAACATTTTACCTGCTGAAGAACGCCGAATTGCAGGCCGGCGAGCTGTACGCCACAATCGGGCTGAGCGTCGCCATCGCCCACCCCGGGCTCTCGGACCTGTTCAACGATCTGGCCAAGGAAGAAGAACTGCATGCGCGGCAGATCGTGCTGATGCAAAATCTTTTTCTGGAAAGCCAGGAGTCATTTTTGCAGGAGCCGGAAACCGAAAACATGATCGCGGAATTCATGCGCAAGCTGGAGGATGCCAGGGACCATTTCAATCTGCACCATGCAGAACTCCAACCCCGCGACCTGATTGCGCTGGCCATGGACCTGGAGAAGAACCTGATAGAAAAGCACCGCACGTTTTTCATGAAGGTCGCCGATCCGCAGATCAAAAACCTGCTGGAAAACCTGAATATGGCCGACGCCGGCCATATTCAAAAGCTGCAAGACTTTCCGTTGAACTGAGAATCATTCCAGCCGCTTGATCCTTTCCGAGCCCTGCCAGCGCGAGAGGAGGCGGGCCACGGTCACCTTCTCGACGGGGTGAACCAGCTTGGGGGCGATCTCGAACAGGGGGACCAAGACAAAGCCGCGCTCGCACAGCCGCGGGTGCGGCAGGGTCAATTCCTTGGTGGCGATGACCGCATCTCCGGCCAGCAGGATATCGATATCGATCGGTCGGTCGCGATAGTGGGAATTTTCCAGGTCGCGCCCCTGCGCCGCCTCGTGCTCCCTGCATTTGGCCAGCAGCGCCAACGGCGCCAGCGGCGACTCCAGCGCCAGGACCATGTTCAGGAACAGGCCGGCGCCCGGCATGCCCACCGGCGTGGTTTCATAAATGGCCGAACGGCGCCTCACCCGGCCGCAGGTCTGCAGAAAGGC
>JAQUQF010000373.1 GCA_028749105.1 Acidobacteriota bacterium
CTCGGTGACCATGGTCACCGAGCGCCGCCTGGGAAAAGCTGACCGGCAGCTGCAGCAGCAGGTCCTGGCCGTGGCGCTGGAAGCGCTTGTCCGGCTTGATGCGCACCACGATGTACAGGTCGCCGGGAGAGCCGCCCTGCCGCCCGCCTTCGCCTTCGCCGGCGACGCGCATGCGGTTGCCCTCATCGATCCCGGCGGGAAAGGAGACCTTGATCATCTTGCCTTCGCGCTGTCGTCCCTGGCCGCGGCATTTCTTGCAGGGATGGCTAACAATCTTGCCGCTGCCGCGGCAGGAGGGGCAGGTGGTGGCCAAGGAAAAGAAACCCTGGCTGACGCGGACGCTGCCGCTGCCGCCGCACTTGCGGCAGGTCTCGGGGCTGTGGCCGGCATCGCTCCCCGAGCCGTCGCAGGCGTCGCAGTTGCGCTCGCGCTCGACCTCGATCTCCCTCTCGACGCCCACAAAGGATTCCTCCAGCGTCAGCGCCACTTCCAGGCCCAGGTCGCTGCCTTTACGCGGCCCGCGGCGCTGGTGCCCGCCGGAAAAAGACCCGCCCAGGCCGAACATGTCGCCCAGGATATCGCCGAAATCGGAAAAGATGGAATCGGAAAAAAAGCCAAAATCGGAGCCGCCCGCTCCTGCCCGCAACCCTTCGCTCCCGTACTGGTCATAGATCTGCCTTTTCTCGCTGTTACCCAGGACGGAGTACGCTTCGGAGGCTTCCTTGAATTTTTCCTCGGCGTCCGGTTTGTCGCGGTTGCGGTCGGGATGGTGCTGCAAGGCCAGTTTGCGGTAGGCCTTCTTGATCTCTTCGGCGCTGGCGTCGCGGTTGACGCCCAAAACCCGATAGTAATCTTTCTTGGCCATGGGGGCTTACTTGGAAAATTCGGCGGTCAAGATGCTGTTGATCATATGGCGATAGTTTTTCATTTTCTTCAGCAGGGTCTCCAGCTGGTCTATGTCGTTGCCTTTCAGGGCTTCCTCGCTGCGGTTAACCAAAGAATCGATCTCGGCCCCGTCGTGGGGGCTCATCTTTTCGATATAACGCTGATAATAGAACTTGACCGTCTCCAATTCCTCTTTCAGCTGCAGCTTGCCCTTGGCCAGCCGCAGGTCGTTGCGGTCCTGTTCTTCGAACTTCTTGGCGTCGTGGACGATCTTTTCAATCTCCTCCGGGGACAAGCCACTGGCAGGCTGGATCTTCATGCTTTGCCTGAGGCCGGTCGCCTTGTCCTGGGCCGAAACGCGGACAATGCCGTTGGCATCGATCTCGAACGAGACCTCGATTTGCGGGATGCCCTTCAGCGACTGCGGGATGCCGACCAGGTCGAAGAACCCCAGCGACTTGTTGCCCGAGGCCGTAGAGCGCTCCCCCTGCAGCACGTGGACCTTCACCGTCGTCTGGTTGTCGGTGATGGTGGTGAAGATCATCGATTTTTTCGTGGGAATGGTGGAGTTGCGCTCAATGATCTTGGTGAAGCTGTCGCCCTTGGTCTCAACGCCAAGTGAAAGGGGGGTGACGTCCAGAAGCAGGAGGTCGCGTACCTTGCCCTTGATGATCTCGGCCTGCAGCGCCGCACCCTGGGCGACCGCCTCTTCGGGGTTGATCTGGATGTCGGGGGGCTTGCCGAAAAACTCCGAAATTTTCTGGAAAATGACGGGCATGCGGCTCTGTCCGCCCACCAGGACGGTCCGCTCGATCTGCTCGGGCTTGACGTTGATCTCTTCCAGCGAGGTGCGGATGAGGTCCAGGGTGCGCTCAATGAAATTCCTGGTGGACAATTCCAGCTGCAGGCGGGTCAGCTTCTTCTGGAAATGATAATTCGAGCCGTCGCTGAAATGGTGCAGGTAGGGGATCGAGACCAGAGTTTCCTGATCGAACGATAGCTCGATCTTCGCCTTTTCGGCGATCTGGATCACCCGTTGCACGACATCCTTGCTGTCGCGCAGGTCGACGGTCGTCTCGCGCTCGACCTCATGGAAGATCCAATTGCAGATCTGGGCGTCGAAATCGCTGCCGCCCAGGAAGGTGTCCCCCAGCGTGGAAATGACCTTGTAGACGTCGCCGTTGACCTCGACAATGGAGATGTCGAACGTGCCGCCGCCCAAATCGTACACCGCATACAGGCCGTTCTTCTTGATCTTATGCCCGTAGGCGATCAGGGCCGACGTGGGCTCATTGATGATGCGCGTGACGTTCAGCCCGGCGATCTCGCCGGCCACCTTGGTGGCCTGGCGCTGGGCATCGTTGAAGAACGCGGGCACCGTGATGACCGTGTCGCCCACCGCCTCCCCAAGGTAGTTCTCGGCGATGCCCTTCAGGTAGCCCAGGAACATCCCGGAGATCTCCTCGGTGGAGTAGGTGCTGTCCGCCAACTTGACCTTGATGTCGCCGTTGGCGGCCTCGACGATTTCGTAGCCGACCCGCTTGCAGATCTCCCTGACTTCCGGGCTGTCGAATTTGCGGCCGATCAACCGCTTGATCCCCCAGACGGTATTCTTGCTGTTGGTG
>JAQUQF010000052.1 GCA_028749105.1 Acidobacteriota bacterium
CCCGGATGCCGCAGGCAACGAGATCGCCGCCTTCATCGAAACGCTGGCTGAAAACGGCTTTGTGGGACTGGAGTTGGAGAGAAAAACAACGGATGTCTGAGCAGCTCAAGGAGAAGATCGAACCAGCTGCGCCAAGGGTCATGCGTTCCCCGCGCAGCCTGTCCCTTGAAATCACCGCCCGCTGCAATCTGCGCTGCCGCTATTGCTATTTCTTCAACAACAAAGCGGTCGAATACCGGGATCTGCCTGCCGCCGAATGGCTCGCTTTCTTCGCTGAATTAGGGTCGCTCGGCGTAATGAGAGTCGTCCTGGCAGGCGGAGAACCGTTCATCCGCTCGGACCTGCCCGTGCTCCTTGAGGGGATCGTCCGCAACCGCATGCGATTCGCCTTGCTGTCCAATGGCGCGCTGATCGATGATGAAATCGCCGCTTTTCTCGCCCGCACGAGCCGCTGCGAGTACGTCCAGGTGTCGGTAGACGGTTCGAGCGCGGAGATCCACGACTCCTGCCGCGGCAATGGCTCTTTTGCCGGCGCGCTGCGCGGCATTCGCACCCTGCAGCGCCAGCGGATCGGCGTGGCGGTGCGCGTCACGATCCATAAAAACAACGTGCATGATCTGGAGAACATCGCGCACTTGCTTCTGGACGAACTGGGTTTGCCGAATTTCGGCACCAACGCGGCGGGGTACATGGGCACGTGCTGCATCAACTCGGATGACGTGCTGCTGAATACCCAGGAACGGATGGAGGCCATGGCCACCTTGCTGCGCCTCACGGCGAAATACCATGGGCGCATTTCGGCGGACGCCGGTCCGTTGGCCGATGGGCGCATGTGGCGCCGGATGGAGGAAGCCCGGGCCCAGGGCAAGCCGGCCTTTCACAATGGCGGCCGCCTCACCGCCTGCGGCTGCCCGAGCAACAAGATCTCCGTGCGTGCCGACGGCGCCATTGTTCCCTGCAGCATGCTGGCCCATGTCGAATTGGGGCGCATCAACCGCGACTCTCTGGCGGATGTATGGCAGAACAGCACGGTGCTGAACCGACTCCGCAGCCGGCATACGATCCCGCTGAGCGGATTTGAGTTCTGCGCCGGCTGTCCATACATCCCGTATTGTACAGGCAATTGCCCGGGCTTGGCCTATACGTTGACGGGAACGGTTGATCACCCCAGTCCGGATGCCTGTTTGCGGAGCTTTCTTGCGGGCGGCGGCGCTATCCCATGAAAATTCCGGGCGCCGCGAACCGCCAGAAGTCGGGGCAGGCGGGAATGCCTGCCCTCAACACGTTGTATTTTTACCTGACCGAAGGGTGCAACCTGGCTTGCCGCCATTGTTGGCTGGGGCCCAAGTTCGATGGCAGCGGCAACCAGTATCCGACCCTGCCGCTTGAGCTGTTCGAGAAGGCCATCCGCGAAGCCAAGCCGCTGGGACTGAGCGGTGTCAAGCTCACCGGCGGCGAACCGTTGCTTCATCCCCTTTTCACCCGTTTTCTGGAGATCAGCCGGCGGGAAGGGTTGAAGCTGACGATCGAGACCAACGGGCTGCTGTGCACGCCGGAGATCGCCGCCGAGATTGCCAAATCCCCCAACCGCTTCGTGTCCGTAAGCATCGACGGCACCGATGCCGCGACCCATGAGTGGGTGCGCGGCGTGCCGGGATCATTTGCGGCGGCCCAACAGGCGGTGCGCAACCTGGTGGCCTCCGGCATCAGGCCGCAGGTCATCTTTTCGTTGCTGCGCCGCAATGCCGGACAGGTGGACGCCATGGTGGGCATGGTCGAAAAACTGGGCGCGGCCTCGCTCAAGTTCAATGTGGTGCAGCCCACCGCCCGCGGCGAGAAGCTGCACGAAAACCAGGAGACCCTGGACATCGCCGACCTCATCACGTTGGGACGGCATGTGGAGCAGGAACTGGCGCTGGCGACCAGGGTAAAACTCTTCTTTCATTACCCGCAAGCATTCAGATCCCTGCGGCACATCACCAGCGGGGACGGCTGCAGCCCCTGCGGGATCTTCGGCATCCTGGGCGTCATCGCCAGCGGGCACTATGCCCTGTGCGGCATCGGCGAACAGGTGCCGGAACTGATCTTTGGCGAGGTGGGGAAGGATCCCCTGATAGAGGTTTGGCGGGACAACGCTATTTTGAGGGCTCTACGCGAAGGACTGCCGGAGCAATTGGAAGGGGTCTGCGGCCGCTGCCTGATGAAGGACCGCTGCCTGGGCTCATGCGTTGCCCAGAACTATTACAGCAAGGGCCGCCTGTGGGCGCCATACTGGTTCTGTGAACAGGCGGAGCAGGCGGGGCTCTTTCCAGCTTCACGTCTGGGGAAAAGGCCCGCAGCGGCGCCGCGTATTGCCGTCAATGATGCCGCTGCCGAATAGTAATGAAAATGTTCACGGGGCCATGTTCTTCGCCGCTTATTTCGGCCCCAGCATGATTCCGACCCTGCGCGAACCGGAGATCATGGAGATCAGGCCTTATGACGGCCAACCCGTGCGCCAGGGCGATGTGATTTATTTTTTTCCGCCGGAAGCCGATCAGCCGATCGTGCATCGCGTTGTCCGTTTGACCCCCGCCGGCATATCCACGCATGGTGACAACAACAGCCGGGAAGACTCTTTCCTCCTGCAGCCGGAAAGCGTCAAGGGCCGAGTGGTGGCCGCTTGGCGCGGTCAGAAAAGGCGGAGGATCGCGGGCGGCCTGCCGGGCCGCTTGATGATCCGCTGGCTCGGCTGGCGGCGGGTCCTTGACCGCGGTGTGTCCCCTCTGCTGCGCCCTTTCTATCGGACCCTGTCTCACAAGGGATTGATCGCCCGGGTGCTGCCCCCCCCATGGCGGCCCCGAGTCGTCATCTTCCATGCCCGCGGCCGGGAGCAGTTTCAGCTTCTGCTGGGAAAGCGCCTCATCGGGCGCTACGATGATTACAGGCGCCAATGGCAGATCCAGCGGCCATTTCAATTGCTTGTGGATAGCAGGACGCTTCCAGGGCAGCAGGATAAGGACGGCCTGAACCAGCGAGCGTTGAGCCAACGGCAACGGACCATGAACCGGCCTTTGACGCAGGAGGTGCTGCACCGTCTCGACCTGGCCGATGGCACCCGTTGGGAAATTGCCGCCGGCGACGAGAAGGCGGCGGTCATCGTTTCCCAACTGGGAAGTGCGATGAAGCTGGGCCTGGCTGCAGGCGCAAACGCTCCGGCTCATGGCGGCGATCTGTGCCGGCTTCTTGTCCAGGTTGCCGCGCACAGGTCCGAAGTGGAGTGTTATGTGCCATTGGCATCGGAAAATGACGGCGTCGCAGTCTGCGATCTCAGTCCGAATGCGGACTGGGGCGGACCGCATGTCAATCTGGTCAGGCTATCGCTTGTCTTTGCCCGCGAAGCGCAGGCCCGCGGCGGAGTCCTCATCCACGGTGCGCTGGCGGAACGGGAGGGCCTGGGCGTTATCCTGGCTGCGCCCGGCGGGACGGGAAAAACCACTGCCAGCAATCGGCTTCCGGCCCCATGGCGCTCGCTGTGCGACGACACCACGCTGGTGGTGCGCGACCCGCATGGCGGCTACTGGGCCCATCCCTGGCCCACCTGGAGCCGTTTCCTGGACAATGGGCCGGGCGGCAGTTGGGAAGTGCAAAATGCCGTGCCCGTTAAGGGCATCTTCTTCCTGGTCCGAGCGCTTGCAGACCGGGCGGAGCGTATAGGCCAGGGGCGGGCGGTCAGCATGCTCGGCGAGTGCACAGGACAGGTCTCCACGTTCATGGCACCGGGACTGTGGAAAAAGGAACTCCACGACCTGCATCTGGAGCAGTTCGCCAACCTATGTTCACTGGCCCGGGCCGTACCCGCGCACCTGCTGCACATCAGTCTGACCGGCTCCTTCTGGCATGAGATCGACCATACGCTTCAGGGAGGCGATAGCGGTGATTCCTGAAAAAACGGCCGGCAACATGAATCGGAATCAAAGACATCGCGCTCTGGCTGCCGCCATTTGATCATGCCGGAACAGGCGGAAGCAAAAAAGCTGAAAATTCCGCGCGTCCGGCAGCTTGGCCGCGCCGTGCAGTTTGTCTGGCAGAGCGCAAGAGGCTGGACCATCGCCAATGGGATTCTCGTTGCGGTCCAGGGGCTGTTGCCGCTGCTGCCGCTTTATCTCATGAAGCTTCTGGTGGACGCCGTGACCGCAGGGGCGGCGGCTCCCGACAAGGGGGCCGTTCTCCGGCACGTGCTGCTGCTCGTTGCGCTTACCGCTGCGGCGACCCTGTTCACCTTCCTGATCGACTTGCTGGCGGGCATGGTCAGCGAATGGCAGGGATACCACGTTGCGGATCACATGAATGATGTCATCCTGGCCAAGTCCATTGAGGTCGACCTGGAGTATTACGAGAGCGCGCGTTATTACGACACGCTTCATCGCGCCCAACGCGAAGCCTCCTCCCGGCCCATCAGCATCGTGAACGGTCTGGCGAAGATCGGCCAGAACAGCATCTCCCTGCTGGCCATTGCGGGGCTGCTCCTGTCATTTCATTGGCTCGTTGCGGCGACACTTTTTGCCGCGGTCATTTCCGGCACCGCCGTTCGCATGCTTTATTCCAGCAGCATGTACCGCTGGCAACGCGAACAGACGCCCACGGAACGGCAAGCCGGCTATCTCAACTGGATGCTTACCGACAGCGGCCACGCCAAGGAGATCCGCCTGTTTGACCTGGGCCCCCTGTTCATCCGCCGCTTTCGCGATGTCCGCCGGAAACTCCGCAGGGGCCGGCTGGCCATCATGCGCCGGCGTTCCATCGCTGATTTTGCCGCCCAGATCTTTGCCACCTCGGCCATCTACGGCTCGTATGCCTTCATTTCGTATCAAGCGCTTCGGGGGACGATCACGCTGGGTGAATTGGTAATGTATTACCAGGCCTTTCAGCGCGTACAGGGATTTTTTCAAGGGATATTGGGCAGCCTGGCAAAACTGTATGAAGACAACCTGTTCCTATCCAATCTCTACGAGTTTCTTGATCTGAAGCGTACGGTCAGCGAGCCGGTTAACGCCCGGCCCGTGCCTCAACCGATGCAACACGGCATCGTGATCGATCATGTGAGCTTTCAGTATCCCGAAGGCAGCAGAAAGGTTCTGGAGGATGTTTCGCTCACCATCCGGCCGGGAGAAGTCGTGGCCTTGGTGGGCGAAAATGGCTCCGGCAAGACGACGTTGATCAAGCTGTTGTGCAGACTCTACGATCCGACCAGCGGGGCCATTACCATGGATGGCGTAGATCTGCGCCAGTTTGAGACAAAAGCGCTGCGAAGCGAGATCGCCATCATTTTTCAGGACTATGCCCACTACCACTTGACGGCCAGGGAGAATATCTGGTTGGGTAATGCCACTCTGGCGCCCGACCATGAACGCGTCATGGCCGCGGCGCGCCGCTCGGGGGCCGACGAAGTCATCCGCTCGCTGCCGCACGGCTATGATACGATCCTGGGCAAGCGTTTTGCGGACGGCGAGGAATTGAGCATCGGCGAATGGCAGAAAGTGGCCCTGGCCCGCGCCTTCATGCGCGATGCCCAGATCATCGTGCTGGACGAGCCGACCAGCTCCATGGACGCCAAGGCCGAATACGAGGCCTTCCAGAATTTCCGCCAATTGCTGGCCGGCCGCACCGCCATCCTGATCAGTCACCGTTTCTCCACCGTGCGCATGGCGGACCGCATCTATGTGCTGCAGCACGGGCGCGTCAGCGAAGGCGGCAGCCACGAAGAATTGATCACGCGCCGGGGTGTGTACGCCGACCTCTTTGAGAGGCAGGCCCGGTCCTATCGCTAGACGCATGAACGTGAATACGTAGCATGAAAAAGAGAGAAGCGGGCCTGCTTTTGTGCGATTTTCTTTCAGGAAGAAAAATGCCCGAAGCCGGGTGGAATAAATTATCGCCGGCAGAGTGGGATAGTCTGGTGGATCAGGCGCTGCGTTTTTCAGTCGGGGGGTTGCTCTATCGGGAAATCAAGTCCCGAAACTTTCCCGCCGAGTATTTCCCCGGTGACGCCAGAAACAGGCTCAGGGAGGCCTACCGCAGCCAGGCAACCAACAACACGATTCTTTTCGGCAATGCCGCCAAGGTCCTCGCGTCCCTGGCCGACAACCAGCTGCCGGTCATTGCGCTCAAAGGGCTGGCAGTGGCCAAAAGCTTATATGGTGATATCGCCTTGCGCCCCATGTCCGATCTCGATCTTTTTGTGAAGGAAGACGATCTGGTCAGGGCTGGCCGGATATTGCTGGCAATCGGCTACACGCAGCCTCTTCCTGCCTGGGAGAGCATGGTCAGGACGTTTCATCATTTGCCGCCTTTTACAAACAAAAGCGGGGTGATCATTGAACTGCACTGGAATATCGTGCCTCCAGACAGCTCCATAAAAATGGATCTTGAGGGATTATGGCAGAGAGCACGTCTTGTCAAATTGAGCGGCGTAGAAGCCCGGGCCTTTTCTCCGGAGGATCAATTCTTGCATTTGTGCATCCATGCCTGCTTGCATCTGCAGGCCGGATTGGGCCTGCTTCCGATCTGTGACATCGCTGCAATGATCAACATATCCGATGCGGAGATCGACTGGCGGATCGTCATTGCAAGGGCCACCCGCTGGGGCGTCCAAAAGTGCGTATACTTGATGCTGCTACTGGTTCGGGAATTGCTGGGAGTTGCGCCGCCGGAGAACGTGATTGTAGACTTGAAACCCGATGATTATCAGCCCGCTTTTTTTGCTGAAGCGCAGAAACAGATTTTGGATGAGCAACCGTCAAGTCAGCTGACCAGGAGACGATGCGGTGAATTCTTGAAATTAAAAAAAGCCAAGGGGATCAAAGGCCGTTTCATTGCAATCGCAAAAGGTGCTTTTCCATCAAAAGCGTATCTGGCCCACTACTATCCCGTGGCGGTTTCTTCTCCCAAGATATATCTGTACTATATATTGCGCCTGGGCCGCCTGTTTGGCTATTATGCATGGATGCTGGTTCGGATTTTTCTCCGTGATCGATCGCTCATCAAGGCGGTCGGTCATGGGCAACGGGTTCGCGCAGTTTCCGACTGGTTGTTTTCCTGATGTCAGCCTGAGAAATCAGCCTGAAAAATAGTAAAATTCCTGCTTAACAGGAAATCGGCAGCTGTTCACGCCCGGGAGATCCAAGAGAACATTTCCGGTGGATATTCAGTCCAAATGCGTTCAGCGCCAAGAAATTAAGCGCTTTTATGCGCATGCCGGGACAGGGCTATGCTTGGGGCGGAGTCCCGACGGGCGGGCGTTAACGGGTTGGCATTTAACATGCATGCCATATTTTTGGAAGAGGAAGTGTAAAATGGATGCAATCAAGATCCTGGCGATCGTGCTGATCGCAACCGGCGTGCTGGCGCCATCCTCTTGCTTGCCAAGGGCAAGAAGGGCTAGTTTGTGAACGCCAATCCACTGAAACAGCTGCCGGCACTCGGGCAGTCGGTTTGGCTGGATTACATCCGTCGCGACCTGATCGCCACAGGCGGGCTGAAACGCCTGATCGAGGAGGATGGACTGCGGGGGATGACCTCGAATCCGGCCATCTTCGAGAAGGCGATTGCCGACAGCCGCGATTACGACGCGGATATCCGGACCATGGCCCTGGCGGGAATGGACGAAAAGACAATCTATGAAATACTGAGCCGGCGCGATATTCAGAGTGCCGCTGACGAGTTCCGGCCTCTCTACGACAGGACCGACGGCAAAGACGGCTTCGTCAGCCTGGAGGTCAATCCCCATTTGGCGCATGACACCCAGGGCACCATCAAGGAAGCCCGCCGGCTGTGGAGCGCCATGAACCGGCCCAACGTCTTCATCAAGGTTCCGGCCACGGTCGAAGGAATGCCGGCCATCCGCCGGCTCATCAGCGAAGGGATCAACGTCAATGTGACCCTGCTTTTCGGATTGCCCCGCTACCGCCAGGCGGCGGAGGCATACCTCGCCGGCATCGAAACGCGCCTGTCCCTGGGAACGGATGTGTCGCGGTTGGCCTCGGTGGCCAGTTTCTTCTTGAGCCGGATCGATACCCTGGTGGATCCGCTGCTGGAAAAAATTGTAGCGCAGGGCGGCAATGAGGCCGACCTCGCGAAAACGCTGCGGGGGCAAGCCGCCATCGCCAGCGCCAGGGTGGCCTATCGAATTTACAAGGAGATCTTCGGCAGCGACCGCTTCCGCGACCTGGCCGCCCGGGGTGCCCGCTCCCAGCGGGTCCTGTGGGCCAGTACCGGCACCAAGAACCCGGAATATGAAGACGTGAAATATGTCGAGGCGTTGATCGGCCCCGACACGGTCAACACGATGCCGGTCGATACCCTCAACGCCTACCGGGATCATGGAGTTCCCAAAGCCCGGCTCGAGGATGATGGCGGGAAGGCCGATGCCACTTTGGCGGGGCTGGCCAAACTGGGTATTCGCATCGACGCCATAACGCAGCAGCTGGAGGACGAGGGTATCGATAAATTCAACAGCCCCTTCGACAAACTGATGGCGGCCCTGGCGCAGCGGTCAGCGCGGCATTTGACGAAAGAGTCGTGATCCGTTTGTCCATGGCCAGGGTGGACTACTGGATGAGATAGGGATTGAAGGCTTTTTCAGCGCCGATCGTCGTGGCCGGGCCATGGCCGGGAAACACCCGCGTGGTCGGCGGCAGGATCAGCAGAAAGCGGCGGATGTTCTGCACTTCGAGTCGCAGGTTGGCCTGGGGTTCTGCCTTGCCAATCGCGCCGGCAAAGAGTGTGTCTCCCGAAAAAAGCGCCTCTCCGATCCGGAGGCAGACGCTTCCCGGGGTATGGCCGGGAGCGGGGATCACTTCGATCTCCCAGCCGCCCAGGATCAGAAAGCGGTCATTGGGGTAGGGGATGATCGGGCAATCGGCCCCCGCCACTCGGGAAGCCATTTTTTTATCGGCG
>JAQUQF010000374.1 GCA_028749105.1 Acidobacteriota bacterium
TCCGCGAGCTGCGCTCGGTGCTGACCCGGGCTGGAATCAACCACGATGGCCCCGAGATCGGCCCCGAAATCGCCGACTTCAGCGAGAAGGATTTCCCCATGCCGGTTGTTGGCGCCGATGGCAAGCAGGACAAGATATGGCGGGAATTGCAGCAGGGGAAATCCTTCTGGGAAGTGGTTTGGGAACCTTTCATGGACAGGGAACTGGATCGCGAGGCGCTCAAGGCGGTGTTGGCCCGTGCGTATGCCGAAAGTCACCACAGCTTCAAGAAGATGCTGCAAGTGCTGAATATTGATGATGATAAATACCATAATTTCATGAGCCTGATGTACAAATACAAGCTTATTATAAAACCGATAAACCCCTGAGTTAATAAAATAAACTTCCGAGTTAATTGTCAGAAGTGACAATTGGATCATGCTCGATTGAAAAGGAATTCGCAATAAAGAAACATGCAAGCTTGGCTGCGGGCTGAGCTGGAATCCGGGACTGGAGCGTCTCAAATACTTCAGCTGGTTTTTTTTAATGTTTAATTGGCAACAATTGTGCATGCAATTATTTTTTAAGTTTTGCATTGAGTGAAGTGGTTGAAGAGGTTCATAGCTTTGCTTCATTCAAGCGTTGCGATTGTGTTTTTTATGGAGGTGGGAAAATGAAGCGAGGAGTCATATTGGGGCTTGCGATTTTCATCTTGTTTTCCATGATGTCCTGGGGGGCGGCTACAATTAGTCTAATCGCTACTCCATCCGTCGTTGCTTCCGGGGGCAAAACGGTCATCAGCTGGACGACAACCGGGGCGAGCAAGGTGTATTTGAATGGCGTCGGTTATGTCAGCTTGAATGGTTCCAGGAACTATTATCCCACTAAAACAACGACCTATACGGTTCAGGCATACGGCAGCACCGGCTGGGTTTCCAAGTCGGTGACGGTGACCGTGAGCAGCGGCAACGTGCCCACGGTGTCGTTTTCCGCTACGCCCACGGTGATCACGCTGGGCGGCAGCGCCACTCTGCAATGGAACGTGCAGAACGCCAGCTCCATCTCCATCAACCAGGGGATCGGGAGTGTCGCCGCCAGCGGCAGCACGGCCGTGACGCCGACCGCGACGACCACTTATACCTTGACCGCGACGAACAGTTACGGCACGAAGACGGCCAGCGTCAGCGTGGCGGTGCAGGCGCCGTTGCCGACGATCACGACCACCGTTACTCCCGACCCGATCCAGTTGGGCCAGCCGGTCGTCATTTCCTGGACCACGCAGTATGCCAACCAGGTCACCATTGACCAGGGTATCGGCGCGGTGGCCTTGAACGGTTCCATCACAGTCGCGCTGACCAAGACCATCACCTACACGTTCACAGCCAGCGGCCCGGGAGGGACGGCGACCCGCCAACTGACCTTCACGCTGCCCGAACTGCCCATTGTCACGCTGACCGCGCAGCCAGCCGAGGTCAATGCCGGCGACGCGGCCACGCTGGTCTGGACCAGCGAGAACGCGACCGAGTTGACCCTGGAGCCGGGTATTGGCGCGGTCGCCGCCAGCGGTTCCATGATCGTGTATCCCCAGGCGACCACCACCTACAAGCTTGTCGCTGTGGGCGGCGCGGGCCAGGCGCAGGCCACCGCCACCGTGACCGTGCTGTCGGGCAGGAAGATACGCGCCTTTGCCGTTCACGGCAGCGAGCGGGTCATCAGCGTGATCAACCTGGAAACCCAGGGCGTCATCCGCGACATTCCCCTGGCGTTCGAGCCGGCAGGCCTGGCCCTGACCCGGGACGGCATGTGGCTGTACATCGCCGATCCGGCCAACAACCAGGTTCAGCGCATGAGCACGCAGGATTATGCGCTCACGAAGGTCTATGCCGTTCCGGGGGTTCCCAGCGAACTGGCGGTGAGCGAGGATGGCGATTACCTGTTCGTGGCCGGCAAGGCAGGGGGGTGCGATGGGTCGGGCAGCTACTGTTTCCACACCATCGACCTGAAGTCGGGGCAGATCGTCCGCGGCCTGTCGTTTGCCAACGAGTTGAGTTCGTTGTGCCTGGACTCGTCGCGCCATCTGCTGTACGCCCTTAGCCGGGAAAACAAGACCGTGTGGGCGCTGGACGCGGCGGCATTGATTGCCGGGCAGTCGGCCCAGGAGGTGATCCGCAGTCAGCTCGAGCTGGACAAGACGGTCAATGCGCTCACCCTGGCCGGCGACAACTCCACGCTCTATGCCGCCACCGATGAGAACATTTCCTATATCGAATTAAACAATTTTTACATGAACTACTGGCTGGCCATCAAGGACCAGGATGGAACTGTCCTGCCGATCCAATATGTGGTCGGCATGCCCGATGGGAGCAAGCTTCTGGTCCTTTTAAAGCGTGACGCCTACAAGTTGATCGTTTTCAACCAGCAAACGAACGCCCTGAGCATGATTCCCTTTGCTGCGGCGGGAAGCAGCTTTGCCCGCCTGCACCCGGACGGCCTGCGCATGGTCATCGCCACGTCCGGCAGCCCGCTGC
>JAQUQF010000053.1 GCA_028749105.1 Acidobacteriota bacterium
ATGCCGGCGATGACACCGCCCTCGTTCAATTCCGGCGCGTTCAGTTCGGCGATGATCAGGTTCTTGTCCGAGACGAACTTGTCCAGGACGCCCAGCACCGTGAAGGTGAACGTCTCGATCGTGCTGCCCTTGAATATGGTGCGGCCCTCGCCTACCATGCCGGGCCGGATCTCCGACAGCTTCATGATATCGGTCGCCGCCAGGAGGCACGAGAGCGCGAGCCCGGCGGCCAGCAGCAGGATTCTTTTCATTATCGTTTCTTTCATCTTTTCCTTATTATTTGCCTGGGAATCAACATAGAGAGCATCATAATCAAAAATGGACAAAAAATCAAGGCGGCACAGCCGGACGCCGGCGCCGACGCCCGGCTACGGGCGGTCGCGGAGAATGGTCGTCTCGGAGCGGTCGTCTGCGCCCGAGACGGTGATCTCGTTGCTCTCCAGGTTTAAGTGCAGCTCCTGGCCGCGGGTCATGCCGCTGTTTTTCTTGCTGATTCTGGCTTCTTTCCTGAACACCAGAATTTTTTTATCGAATTGCCAGTCCAATAATTCTGACTTTCCGGAAATCCTGTCATTGGCGAATTCAACGGTCCGCTGTGCGGAAACCTTCTCCAGACGCTCATCGCCAGACAAAAACAGGATGATCTTCCCGGCCGCCAACGTATTGCCGGTTTGCCGCAATCGCGCATTCCCCTCCGCCGCGATCTGGCGGCTGCCGGAGTCGAAGACCACACTCCCTCCTTCCAGAACCAGCAAGTCCTTCTCGCTGACAAACTCCAGATGGACCCGCCCGCGGGCAGCGATCAGGTTGGCGTCATTGTTGAAATTGATTTCTCCGGCTGTCAGCTTGATTTCGTCCTGGAACAGCTGCACCTTGTTTTTGAAGGTAATATTCCGGCCGTTATCGCCGATGACCAAATTGTCGGCCGAGAGATACAGGGGTGCGGCATGAAAGAGCACGCTGCCTTTTTCAGGCGAGACAGTGGCCCTGACACCGCTGGGGGCGGACAACAGGGTTTTTTTCGTGTCGATTTCAAAAGCAGACCCGGCAAAAAGATTGGCGCCGCATGTTATCCTGGCTTCCCCCCCACCGATGACGAGCCGGCCGCTTCCAGCATCCAGATGCAGTTCCGGCGCCGAGCCCTTGAAATCGCCGAATGTGAATTGGCCGTTCTGTTCAGCATGGATATCCTGCATGCCGCCATTTTCATCGTACTTGGCAGTGATCTCATCCGCAGACAAATCGACCTCTTGCGAACCGCGGATTTTGACCCCGCCGGGGGTGCGGATGAATATCTCGCGTATGCTCTGGGTCTGGGGGAACAGCCAGCAGTCAATATTGTCGCCGCTCATTTCGCAACGATCGGCATTGCCCGCCACCGCCAGTCGTCCCTCCTCAAAAACCATGATCCGTTCAAGGTCGCCGGTTTCATTAAAAATGGACTCGATCTTGTTCGCTGCGATATCCAGAATCTCACGTTCATCCGCACGGCCGCCGGGAATGCTTTTTTCCGAATGCAAGATGCTGTTCCCGATCGACACGTACGACTGCAGGTCGACAAACTCCTCGCTGAAGCGCAGGATGATCTCATCGGCCGTCAAAAGCGCATCCCCGGTTTGAATCGAACTTTTTCCCTTCAGCGCCAACCAGTTGTCGTTCCTGAACATCCATAGCATCGGACTGGCAAACGCGTATTTTTGCCTGCCCTTCGTGACATCCCCGACCACGCCAAAAAATTTGAATTCATTCAGCTCGAACAGAATTTCAATGCCCTGGGCCGCCTTTCCGGAAATGATGGTACCGGTGAAACTGGTTTCCCCTCTGGAAAGCAGGTTTTTTTTGCCGATCATCAGAAAACTCTCGGCCTTGAAGGTGATATCTTCGCTGACGATTCTCGCATTTCCCGTAATCTGAAATGAATTGAAATCATCTTTGGCAATTCCCTGATCGCCGAAAAAGCGGATGTCCTTGTTCATCCGGCCGCTTTTGTAGATAACCCCGGAAATATTCTTCAGGCGGAGCTCATCGGCTTCCGTCGTGAAAGACTCCTGGCATTTGACTTCAATGCTTTTTTTGCTTTCTTCATTGAAGGCCAGATACGATATGCCCCGATCGCCGACTCCGGTATCCGCAGCATCCGCCCGCTTTTTCTCAACAAACAGGCTCCTGGCGAAGAAAACGACAAGCAGGATAACGGCGATCACCAGGGCGATCCCCAGCCTGTTGCGCGGCCGCGACGAAGATGCGGGCTTTTCTGCCACGGGAGTCACTCCTCGCTTCTCAAATGGAATCCATTCGCATGCTCGCCCCAATTATAGCACAATGGTTTTCAGGAAAAGCGCATCAGGGAGAAATGAGAAGGCCCGCCTTGAAACTGGGAGCCAGGAGCGAAAAAAAGGAATCGTAGAGAAGAATCAGAAGGCCCAGGCCGAAAAACAGGTATTTCAACCAGGATCGTTCGTCCTGCCAGCGGGAGATGAAAACCACGATCAAGAGGAGAAAAACCTCATACGTCGTCCTGACGCCGTTGTCCACGTGGCACCAGATTTTTTCATAGCTCAGGATCAATGAAAGCAAAGAAAAGCAAAAGAGGCCCAGGGCCAGGCAATCGTATTTTTTCAGCAAAAAATAAATGGCGAAAATAAAAATCAACGTCAGCAGCAGCGGGTAGAAAATCCCCGGGAGCACCAGAGCCTGGGGATAAGCGCCGCTATGAATCGCACGGAACAGGTCGAGGAAACCGGCGAACGGCAGGGTGAAATCACCGGGGCTGAACACCAGCGTTTTCAGGCCGTACAGCGGGAAAAGACTCCAGGTAAGGAAAAGCTTCCAGGCCAGAAAAGGCAAAAAAGAACCGGCAAGGATCAACGCCCGGCGGACGTTTTTGTTCTTGAAAATCTCATGAATGATGATCAGCAAAACAAGCAACCCACCCGTTTCCCTGACCAGGATGGAAACGGCGAAAAAAGGTAGCGCGGCCAGCGGCCGCTTGCGGAGATAGTGGTAGAGTCCGCCAAGCAGAAACGCCGCGCTGATGGATTCGGGCAGTGCCGTGCTCATGGAGACATAAAACCCGGGGATCAGCAGGTAGAACAAACCCCACAGGGGATTTCTTCCGAAATGCATGATGATCCTCACCAGAAAATAGATCCCCAGCAAATGGGAGAGGAGAATGAGCCACATCATGGTCCTGGGAAACAATTCCGCCTGGCCCAGGGAGAAGAGATGGATCATCAGGGGAAAGCCGATCCGGCTCAGGCGGTAGGCCGGCTCATCGATGAATTGATAGTATTTCTGGGGCTGATCGTGAAACTTGCGCAGCAGGGGGTCGAAGGCGATGAGATAAAAGAACTGGCCGTCGTAGCCGGATGGGGAAATGATCAGGCTTTCCCGCAACGGGTTTTCCCGATAGTAATGAAAATAGTCGGCGTTGACATGCTTGAAAGAAGACATCTCGACCGGGCAGTGCGCGTCCGTGATGATGATGCGCCCTGTTTTCCCCAGCCATTTTTTCACCTCCCATACCTGCATCTCCATCAATTCGGAGTTTTTGCCGGAGGCCTTCAGCACCATCTCCCCATCGACTTCCAGGGCGACATAGCTGCGAAGTCCGGAATTCACGACTCGGAACTCGCCGCCCCCCACGAGAAAAGCGATCCTTTCTTCCCCGATGACGAAGGGCACGGAAGTCAGGCTGCCGCACGGCATGTCGCCCTGGATCGTCCCGGGGATCTCCCCCTTTTTACCCTGGTATTTTTCGTAGGTGCCGATCCAGTATTTTCCCTGGTGATTGGAAGGGATGGGATAGCCCCGGGATGTCAAGTTGTCGCCTTTTGTCGGTTGATATTGGAAGGCATTGTCTTCGGCCTGCCAATTCTCCAGCGTGCCCTTCTCGAAATCGGAATTCGCAAAAAGCAGAGGCGCCCCCTCCACCCGGAAAAGGGGGTTGCCTTCACTGCCGAATTCATTGCTGATTCGGATGAACCCGCTGTAGTTGCCGTTGAACAGCCGCAGCGAATGAGCCATGGAGAATAGATAAAAAAAGAAAACCCCCAGCACCACGAAAACAGCGATGACCGTTCGCAGATAGTTTCGCGACAGGGGTCGAACCGTCTGTGCCGCCTGGGCAAACAAGGCCATCACATGCTTTTTTATTTTTTGTGCCATTCTTTCAAATTGTAAAAATTTTGCCCGCAAGGTCCTGGTAGTATACCAAAAACACGAGGATCGGGCAACCAGCCGCTTTTCCAGCCAAACGAGCTAGAGTATCCTGTCCGAGAAACAAAGCCAAAAGTTGTGGAAACTGGCGGGGAAGATCTGCCCTGAGAGGGTTTATGGCCCGACGTGGATCATTTCCTGCTCTTCGCCGTACTCTTCCAGCCGCTCCAGGCTGTCTTTTTCCAGGTCCAACAGCTTGTAATGGCCCATTTCCATCATGGAAAAATAGAGCAGGAGGTTTTTTTTCTCATGATCGTCGGCGAAAAGGTCGGCCAGCTGCAGGTAAAAATCGTGGGCCGCCTGCTCGGCATTCATAGCCTGGGCGAAGATCTCACTGAGCGGCACCCGCTCGTCGCGGAAGCGGATCTCGGGCAGCGGCACCACCGGCTTCACGGGAACCGTGAGAGCCTGGCCGGGAAATCGCTGGCTGAAGAAGCCTTCCAGGGCTTTCCGGTGCTTGCCCTCCTCCAGGGCGAGGAATTCCATGCGCTCCTTCAGGAACGCGTTCTTCACCTGACGCGCCACCTGCGCATAAACGGCCTGGCTGTCGATCTCGCTTTTCACGGCGGCCAGCAGCAGGTCGGCCAACGCGTACTTCTTCAACTTCAAGTCCTTCATTTTCTTCTCCTTTGGCTGGGCGGTTATTTCCGCTCAGTAATTTTCCACCCAGATCTCGAAGTAATCCCGGGGATGGTCGCAAACCGGGCATTTGCCCGGCGCCTGGTCGGATTCGATGATCTGGCCGCAGACGCGGCATTTCCAGGCGACCTTCTTCGGCTTGCGGAACACGGTATCGTTCTTGACGTTGTCCAGCAGCTTGCGATAGCGCGCCTCGTGCCTTTTCTCGACCAGCGCGATGGCGCGGAATGTGCGGGCGACCTCGGGAAAGCCTTCCTCGTCGGCGACCTTGGCGAAGGCCGGGTAAAGGTCGGTCCACTCCTCGTGCTCGCCGCCGGCGGCGTATTCCAGGTTCTTGACCGTCTTGTCCAGCGCGACGGGGTAGGAGGCCTGGATCTCGACCGGCTCGCCGTTCATGGCGGCGACCAGGTGCTTGTAGAACAGCTTGGCATGCATGCGCTCGTTCTCGGCCGTCTCCAGGAATATCTCCTCGATCTGCTTGAACCCTTCCTTGCCGGCCGTCTTGGCGTAGAACGTATAGCGCATCCGCGCCTGGGATTCGCCGGCGAAGGCCTTGAGCAGGTTCTCCGCCGTGCGGCTGCCTTTGAGTTGCTTCATGATTCGACCTCCGGGGATATTTTAGCGTTTTGACGACCAATGTCAAGGCGCGGCAAACGAAGTCAGCCGCCGAGGGCAGTGAGGATCTTTTCCAGGTCCTCGCCGCGGCGGGCGATGCGCGGGGGGGACAGGGTGAGATCGACCAGGGTCGACCCCGGCGAGGAAGGCAGCACTCCCCCGTCGATCAGCAGGTCCAGGCCGGGAAATTCCATGGCGATCTGCCGCGGATCGTTGAGCGGCGGCCGGCCGCTGCGATTGGCCGAGGTGCTGACCAGGGGCCGGCCGATGGCGGCGATCATCTGCAGCAGCGGCGGCAGGCCGGGGATGCGGATGCCGATCTTGCCGCTGTTCTTCAACAGCCTGGAGTCGATGAGCGGGCTCGGCTTGAAAATAAAAGTGAATTTGCCAGGCAGCAATTCATGCAGCCGCGAACGGAATACATCCGGGATATCGGCTGCCAGGGATTCCAGCATGGCCAGCGAGCCCACGGCGGCTGAATAGGGCAGATCGCGCCGGTTTTTCAGGCTGTCGATCTTTTCCATCAGCGCCAGGGATAAAAAATCCCCCCCCAACCCGTACAGCGTATCGGTGGGATAGGCGATCGCTCCGCCGGCCAGAACGCAATCGCGTATTTTTTTGTAATTCCCGGCAATCAGCATGCCGGAAAGGGGAATCGTGATCATGGGTAAAGGAGAAACGGCCGGACCGATTCGGCATACGCGCCGATCTCGCGCTCGATGCCATTGCGGATCCCGGCAAAGGGGGTGTTTTTCTCGATGGCGGTGCGGATCAGTTCCGAACCGCAGATCATGTCGATGGGCGGACGTTTGAATTCGAATTCATAAGGCGGGAGCTTCCATTTGAACTTCTCCGGGTGCAGACGCGCCGTCAGGCGGATCAGCTCGTAATAGGCCTGGAAGCTGCGAAAACGGCCCGGATCCAGCACCTGGGTGAGCACCCCGCCGCAAACCCGGCCGGCATGCTTGGAAAACTCGGGCTTGAAGAAGACGGGGACGAAGCGCGCCCCCGGCAATTTCAGGCGCTGCAGCTCGCCTGCCAAGCGGAAGGGATCGACGTAGGGGGCGCCAGCCAGTTCGAAGGGCCGCGTGGTTCCACGCCCCTCGGAGAGGTCCGTCCCCTCAAGCAGCACGGCGCCGGGATAAACCAGGGCCGTGGCGAAGGAAGGCATGTTGGGAGAAGGCAGCGTCCAGTCACCGGGGAAATAGTCCCGCCGCGACCAGCCCCTGGCCTTGACCACGGTCAGGCGCACGTCCAGATTGTAATAGCTCAAAGCAAAGGAAAGGTATTCTCCGGCGCTCAGGCCGTGGCGCATGGGGACTGGCAGCTGGGCGACGATGCTGAAATGGTCAGGCCGGGCGACATTGCCCTCTAGGTCGCGGCCGTTGAGCGGATCGGGACGGTCGAGGACGATCACCTCGATGCCGCGCCCCGAAAGGAAGCGCAGCAGCATGGCCAGGTGGTTGACGAACGTGTAGACCCGCACGCCGACATCGAAGGGATCGACGAGCAGGGCGTCGATCCCTTCCAGCCACTCCGGCGCGGGCAGCAGCCTCTCGCCGTACAGGCTGCGCACCTCCACGTCGGCCATGGACCAGTGGAACGAGGGCGACGGCACCATGTTGTCCTGCTTGTCGACGAAGAACCCGTGCTGCAGCGACCAGATGGCCTGCAGCCGCCTCCCCGCCAGGCGCCGCACGACTTCATAAGTCGGCTGCCCCGCAGAATCGATATTGGCGCTGCCGGTGACCAAGGCAATCTTTCGCCTGCCGACGATTTTCCCGTACATGCCCGGCAGGACATCTATGCCATTCAGGACATTCACGCCGATTTGCTCCTTTTGGCAAGTATAACACAGTTGGCTTTTCCGTGGGCAGGCGCCGGCCGCCGCACAGCGCGATTTTTCTTGCGCGCCGGGGCCATCTCTGATATAATCAATTATCTTCTGGAGGAATATGTGCAAACCCTGAACGGAATAGACAGCAAATTCAGATTGGCCATCCTGGTCGCGCGCCGCGCCAAGCAGCTCATCGGCGGCGCCAGGAGGAAGATCGAGATCAAGTCGGACAACCCCCTGACCGTTGCCATGGAAGAATTCAGGCAGGGGAAAATAGATTTCAACGTCCTCAACGAGGAAGAGAATCTCTTCGCGATGGTCGACGGCGAGAGCCTGGAAGCGCCGGCAGCGGCCGTGAACGGCAGCGAGGGCGAAGAAGACGCGGACGAGCCCGAGAGCATTGAAGAGATTGAGGAAAAGGCGGAAGCGGACAGCGAATCCTGACCCGGCGTTCCCGAATGAGCACCGTCATCCGCTCACCGAACTGGATCGGAGACGGGATCATGTGCCTTCCCGCCATCCGGGCTTGCAAGCACTATTTTCCTGACGAACACCTGGCCGTGGCCGCCAAGCGCTACCTGTCCGATATCTTCCTGAACATTCCTGAGATCGACGAGATCATCCCCCTTCCCGACCGCTGGGCCGGCCTGCCCGGAGCGGGCGCACTCCGCAAAAAGCATTTCGCGCGCGGCGTCCTCTTCACCAACTCCTTTTCCTCCGCCCTGCTCTTCCGCCTGGCCGGCATCCGCTCCCTGGCCGGCTACGCCCGCGACGGCCGCGGCTGGCTGCTCATGGACAGGGTCCCGCCGACCGCTGAGCCCGCGCACCACCAGTTTTATTACCTGAACATCATCGAACACCTCTCGGAACAGAGGAGCCGCCGCGACTTCCCGGCCGCCCTCGCCGTTTCCGCCGCTGAAAAGGGGTGGGCGCAAGGCTTCCTGCAGGAACAGGGGATCGCCCCGGAACGGCCGCTGCTGGCCATTTCACCTACCGCGGCGTACGGCAGCGCCAAGGCCTGGCCTCCCGATCGCTTCCGCGAGATCATCCGCCGCTGGGGGGAAGCCCACCCCGGAGCCGCCGTGCTGCTGCTGGGCAGCCCCTCCGAGCAGCAGAGGATCGCGGCGATCGCCGCCGGACTGCCCGGCAGCATCCTGAACCTTGCCGGCCGCCTTGACCTGCGCCGCTCCATCGCCGTCCTGTCGCGCTGCCGGCTGTTCATCGGCAACGACTCGGGGATGATGCACATCGCCGCCGCCCTCGCCGTGCCGCTGGTCGCCGTTTTCGGCCCGACCGAGCCCGGCCGCACCGCCCCCCTCGCCACGCGCTTCCGTCTCCTGCACCACGGCGCCGACTGCGCACCCTGCCGCCGCCGCGAATGCCCGACCGACCACCGCTGCATGACCGCCGTTGGCGTCCATGAGGTCCTGGAGGCAGGCAGAGAACTCTGGGAGGGGGGGACATGAAGCGGGCGGTATTCATTGACCGCGATGGGACGCTGGTTGAGAACCGCGGCTACATCTGCGAATTCTCCCAAGTCGGATTTTTCCCCTTCGCCGTCGCCGCCGTGCGGGCGCTGAACCGCGCCGGGTATCAAGTCATCGTGGTCAGCAACCAGTCG
>JAQUQF010000375.1 GCA_028749105.1 Acidobacteriota bacterium
CCGATCTCTGGCCCTGATCCTGGCCACGGCGCTGCTGGCGCTGGCCTGGCACTGGCTGAAGAAAAACAGGCCCCAGTTGGCAAAAAATTTGTTTTGGGTTGGAGCGACTCTGCTTGTCCTCTATATGATTTTCAGAAAATAAAATATTTCATCCAGCGGAATGGCCCCGCAGGGGCCGGGCGGGATCAAGAAGCCATTGAGGGTTCCGTTTATTTTTTAGGCACCCAGAACAGCAGAATCATTCCCGGGAGCGAAATGAGGAAGCTGACCAGGAACATGTTGCCGTAGCCGAGCCAGGAGGCGATGAAGCCGCTGCTGATTCCGGCGACGATGCCGCCCAGGCTCATCAGCCCCGAGCCGATGGCGAAGTGGGCCGCCTTGAACTCCATCTTGCAGATGCGCATCAGGAAGGTGGTCAGCACCGCTGTGCCCAGGCCGCTGGCGAACTGCTCGAAGAACGTCACCCCCGCGAACAGGGCCAGGTTGCCCTCGCCGATGAACACCGGGCTCGCCGCGCCGGTGTTCACGGCCAGGTAGCCGGCCAGCCCGTTCGCCAGCAGCATGTAGACGACATTGGTCAGGTTCTGCGCCATGAGGAATGGCCAGATCACCCGCTTCAGCCCGAAGCGCGAGATCATCCAGCCGCCGATCAGGGCGCCGGCGATGGAGGCGGGCAGGCCGATGCCGCCACCGATCCAGCCGTAATGCTGCTTGATTCCAAGGTCCACGGCGAAGGCCGAGGTCATGGAGCTGACCATGAACTCGCCGCTGCGCGCCAGGATGATGAAGGCCAGCACCAGCCCGATCTTTTCCTGGTCCATGAAGGTGAGGAAGGCCTTGCCGTAGAACGAGTCGGGGTCGCGGGTCAGACGGGCGGCCAGCTTGTTGCGGAAAACGGCCAGCAGGACCAGGGTCAGCAGCAGCCCCAGGCCAACCAAATAAGGAAACGTCAGGGCTTGCATAAGGGGAACTGCTTGTTCGATCCGGTCATAGAGAGGGGAGTAAAAAAATAGCGTGATGCCGGCGACGATAGCGACGGCCAGTCCGATGTTCAGCAGCAGTCGCGGGCGGGCGATGAGCCCAAGCATCTTCCCGAATGGCCGCCGTTCCTCCTCGCATTCGGGGAGAAAAAAATAATGGTAGGCCGCCAGCAGCGCCAGCAGCAGCCCGGCGAAGAGGAATGCCGCCATCCAGGAAAAGGCGGTGCCGATAGTCACGATCACGCCCGTCCCGGTCAGCATGGCCACGCGGTAGGCCATGATGCGGTAGCCCAGAAACTTCGTCTGTTCCGCCTTGTCCAAAGCGGCCAGGTAGTAGCCGTCGATGGCGATGTCGTGGGTGGCGGCGACGAAGGCGCCGGCGAAGAACAGGATGGCGATGAGGCGTGGGGCGGCAGGCATGGGCACCAGGAAGGCCGCCGCGCCGATCATCACCGCCAGTGTGGCCTGCATGGCCAGCAGCCAGCGCTTTTTGGTGGCAAACTCGTCGACCAGCGGCCCCCAGAAGAACTTTAGGATCCAGGGCAGTCCGAAAAATGTGGTCAAGCCGACCGCCTCGAGGCTGACGCCGCGATCGCGGAAGAACAGGGCGGAGACGGAGCGGATGATGGAGAAGGGGAACCCTTCCGCGAAATAGGTGCTGAAGCACCATAGGTGCGGATTTTTCAGGAGCGGCGTCGGCTGTTTGTCGGGCATGATGCCCGTCATCTTATTACAGCCGCGGCGGTTTTGCAATCGGCCGGCTGTTGACTTTCCGGCGCATTTCTGCAAAATAGCGGCATGCACACGGAGCGGGATTCTCCCCCCGGCGGGCCCCAGCGACCGGCCGACCTGTCGTACGCGCACTATATCGCGAAATTCGACCGCCTGACGGCAAGCTACATCCCGGCGAACAAGAGCTGGACCCCGGTCGACGAGGCGCTCTACGGGCCGCCCGATCCTTTCCGCGTCCCCTACGCCCAGGCGCTGGAGATGCAGCTCCGGGCCCTGCGCTTCTCGCTGGAGCGCCACTACCGCCAGAACAAGTTCTACCACAAGTTCTGCTTTGAGCGCGGCTTTGCCCCGGAGCAGATCACGTCCGTCGCCGACCTGGACCGGGTTCCGCTGCTTCCCGACACGTTCTTCAAGGACTACCCCGAGGGCAGGGAATTCGCCCTGTGGCTGGGGAACATCGTCAGCGGCGAGCTGCCCAGGGTCGTGATCCGCCGCAGCAACCCCGGCTGCGACGACGTGGTCCAGGCCTTCAACGAAGCGGGGATGGCGGTCACGTTCAGCAGCGGCACCAGCGGCCGCCATACCTTCATTCCGCGCGACCGTCGCACGTTTCTCGGCGCCGAGTACATCATGGCCAAGTCGGTCGTGGCCATGACCTATCCGCGCTGGGAGCGCAGCTGGCACGAATACCTGCTGATGCCCGACCCGCGCCGGACCAGCCTCTTCGCCGGCCGGGCCTGCGCCGTCTTCTTCGACGTCATCGGCGACGTGCGCGTGGCCGTCGCCGGCGAGG
>JAQUQF010000376.1 GCA_028749105.1 Acidobacteriota bacterium
TTTCCCTATCTCCTCGCGCATCTTAGCGCGGAAGGTTTCCATGCTGGCCCTGATGCCCGCGTCGGATAAAGCGAGTATCTCCAGCGCGAACACCGCCGCGTTCTTCGCGCCCCCCGCGCCCACGGCCATACAGGCGACAGGTATGCCGGAAGGCATCTGCACGGTGGAAAGCAGGGAATCTACCCCCCGCAGGCTGCTTGTCTCCACCGGAATGCCGATCACGGGAAGCAGGGTATGGCCGGCGATTGCCCCGGCAAGGGCGGCCGAGCCTCCTGCCGCGGCGATGAATACGGATACCCCGCGCTCCGGCGCCGACTCCACGTAAGCCGCCAGTTCTTTGGGAGTGCGGTGAGCCGACAGTACCTTGACCTCCGGCTCTATGCCGAACTCTTTAAGCAGTTCGACCGCGGGCCGCACTGTTTCCAGATCGGACTTGCTGCCCATAAGCACACTGACCGTATTCTTCATCTTCATCCCTTTCCTATAAAATATTTCTCATCTATTATATGCGTAGTTTCGAATCAAGCGAACTTCGCCGCTATATCACGGCGGTAATGCATTCCTTCAAAATCTATCTCCCCGGCAGCGGAATAGGCGGAGGCGGCGGCTTCTTTGATATCGCGCCCCAGAGCGCTAACTCCCAGCACCCTTCCCCCGTCGCTTAAGCACCTGCCGCCGGCAAGCCTGGTGCCGGAATGGAACACGGTCACGTCACCGCGCCCGACGAGCCGCTGAAGGCCTTTTATCTCCATTCCCTTCGAATATTCTCCCGGGTAACCTCCGGAAACAAGCACCACGCAAACGCATGCCCGCTCGTCCCACTCAATATCCGGGACCTCCAGCAATTTGCGACGGCTCACAGCCAGCAGCGCTTCCGCCAGGTCGCTCTTCATACGCGGAAGGATCGCCTGCGTCTCAGGGTCGCCGAAGCGCACGTTGAATTCCAGCACCTTCGGCCCTTCGGCGGTAAACATGATCCCGGCGTAAAGCACCCCGCGGTAGTCCAGCCCTTCCTTGCGCAATCCTTCCATGGCCGGCAGCAGTACCGTCCGGTTTATCTCTTCCTCCTGCTCGAAAGAAAGAAAAACCGCCGGAGAATAAGCACCCATGCCCCCGGTATTAGGCCCTTTGTCGCCGTCGAAAACACGTTTGTGGTCCTGGCTGGAAGCCAAAGGCACGATTTTTTGCGTATCCGTGAAAGCCAGGATGGACACCTCCCTGCCGTCGAGACATTCCTCTATAACGACCCTCTGCCCGGCTGCTCCGAATATCCTGCGTCTCATTATATCGTCCACCGCAGCCAGCGCCTCGCCGAGGCCGGCGGGAATTATCACTCCCTTGCCGGCGGCAAGGCCGTCGGCCTTGATAACACACCGTCTACCCAGGCCGCGCAAATAAGCGTCGGCTTTATCGGGGTCCTCGAAGACCTCGAAAGAAGCGGTAGGTATGCCGTACTTGAACATGAACCGTTTAGCGTAAACCTTGCTTGATTCCAGCTGCGCGGCCTGTTTGTCCGGGCCTAAGATATCCAGCCCGCGGCCGCGGAACTTGCCGGCAATCCCGGAGGCAAGGGAAACTTCCGGACCGACCACGGTCAATCCTATCTTTTCCTTCAGCGCGAAAGACATCAGCCCGCCCACGTCTTCGGCTTTTATCGGGACGCATTCCGCGACGGAAGCGATACCGCCGTTGCCGGGAGCGCAGAATATCTTCTCGACCGAAGGCGACTGCGCAAGCTTCCAGCAAATTGCGTGCTCTCTACCCCCGGAACCGACCACGAGTACTTTCATTTTAAGCGTCTTTGACCTCTTTTTTTAAAGGCAGGATGCCGGCCATCTCGCCTATTATGTTCACCAGCTCCGTGCCGCCCGGCACCACCACCTTGGTATTGTTCTGCAAAGCTTTTTCCATCGCCTCCAGCTTGCGCAGCACCTGGGCGTTGCCAACGAAATATTTCTCCGCGGCCTCGTTGACCAACATGATCGCCTCCGCCTCTCCCTGCGCCTCAAGTATTCTGGACTGCTTGATGCCTTCAGCCTTTTTTATCTGCGCCCTCTTCTCGCCGTCGGCGACGGTCTCGGCGGCGGTGGCGTAGTCGACGGCGGCGATCTTCTCGTTCTCCGCCTTGACCACTTTGTTCATCGTCTCCTGCACGTCCTTGGGCGGGTCGATCTCTTTCAATTCGGTCCTGACTATCTCTATCCCCCAATTGGCGGTCTCGGTCATCAAAGTACTGTGCAACTCGTCGTTTATCTTGCCGCGCTCGCTGTTGGCCGACTTCAAAGTAAGCGTGCCGATGATGTTGCGAAGGGTGGTCCTGGCCAGATTGACTATCTGGTATTGGTAGTTGTTGACATTGTAAAGCGAACTCTTGACGCTCTGCTCGTCGGACTTGACCTTGAAATACACCTGCGCGTCCACCCGCGCGTTCAGATTATCGAAAGTGATGATCTCCTGGGGAGCTGCGTCAACCATCTGCTCGGTAACGTTCACCAGGTACATG
>JAQUQF010000054.1 GCA_028749105.1 Acidobacteriota bacterium
CCCTGGGAATGGGGGGTCAGCCGGCTGGAATAGGGCTGGACTCCGGCCGCCGGAACGCCGATCAGCTCGATTTCCGGGGTCGTTGCCGCCGCGTCAGTTCCGAAATCGACGCAGAACATGGCCTGCAGCGGCTCCTTCTCCCCGAAGGTGCGCTGGGGGTCGGGGCTGGCATGGACGTTCTGCACGGAGTAGGCATTGACCACGCCCCGGGCCTGCTGCTGGATGCGATAGGAGACCAGCGGACCGAAGACCGCCGCCTGGTTGGCCGCAGGGACATGGATCTTTTCGCTGAACGAGGCGAATTCGCGGTTGACCGAATTTTGCACGAGCACGGTCACCTCGAGATCGCCGTCGATCACCGGGAGCAGGTCGGCCAGGATCAGGCCGTCGGCCAGGGTCTTTTCCATATCGGCCTTGTCGTAGGTGAAGGGCAGGGTCTTGGTGTGCTGGTAGACGATCTGTTCGCCGCGGCGCAGGTCGACCACCAACTTGTAGGAGCAGGAATACTTGTGCGTGTCGTTGGAGTAGTCCACCGAGATCCGCTCGGGCCAGATGGCGAAATGGAGGAGGTTCATCCCCGACACCGGGTCGCGCAGGATCAGGAGCTCGTGGCGGCTGTTGAGAAAGTCGACCGAATTCTCGATGTTGACGAAGGATTTGAAGTGCAGGAACTGGTTGGCGTAGGTGGTGTTGATGTGCTCCTTGGGCAGGTCGGATATCTTGGCCATCAGCGTCATGTCGCGCATGGAGGGGGCGAAGTTGCTGGTCCGCTCGCCCGGGATCAGCGTCAGGGCGATCTCGGCGACCTCAGGCTTGATCTCGTATATTTTCTTGTAAATCGCCTGGTAATTCTGCGAGCTGTATTCCCCGATCTGGCTGACCAGCAATTGGTCGGGGCCGTCCACGGCCGGCACATACAGCTTGAAGTCGCCCGCCCCCCCCTTGCGGTAGAACACGACGTTGAACATTGTCGGCATCCCCTTGCCCGGGTCGCCGTAATACTCCCAGATCTCGATGGGGTAGAGGTAGCTGTTGAACACTTCGTTGCGATACGCCGGCGGGCCCAGCAGGATGTGAATGCGGCCGCGATCGGTTTTCCAGCCGGGCAGGGGCGAGGTGAAGCCGTAGTAGCGATTGGCGTACTGGAAGCGCTTGACGTGCTCGTCCTGGAACTCGTTTTCCGGGGTGCCGCGGTTGGGGTCGCGTTGGTTCCAGAAGATGCTCATGAAGGCTTCGCGATCCCGGTCGTTGGTCAGCTGCAGGAAGATCTTGCGCTCGTCGGCGGTGATGATGTAGTCGACCAGCTCCAGCCACTTCGCGTATTTCTCGGCCAGTGGGGGGCTTTTGGGCGTGCCGCCGCAGAGCACCCCGACGAAAATGAGGAGCAGGCCCAGGATGGCGGTCCCCCGGCATAAGCCGCTTCTGCCAGCGAAAACCGGCGAATCTTTTCCGCATGAAGCCATGATTTGGAACCTCTTCGCTTTCTTGCTTCTAATTATATCATAATAAGACGGAATACCGAACCGCAATTTCCCGCAGGAAAAAAGGGGGAACAGGAAGCGGTGCGCCGCTACTTGGCTTCTTTCCAGGCCTTCATGATGGCTTGCAGCCCGGACGTTGGTTCGGCGATCGTTTTGCAGACGCCGCCGGTGGCTTCGGCGAGTTTGCTGAAAGCGGAGTACATGTCGCTCGAGCTCTCCAACAGGTTGCCGGAGACGGAAGTGCTCTTGGAGGTGACGTAGATGAAGTGCTGGGTCAGCGGCACCTGCTTGTAGTATTCAGCGAGAGCCGCGATGTCGAAGGGCTCCTTCGTTTCGCCGGTAAGGAACAACTCGTTGGCCAGGAAAGCGAACTTGGGCATGTCCGCCATAACGTTCAGCGCTTCGCGCTTGGGCACCGGCCGGAATTCGCGTTCGAACAGCACGATGATGTGGTTCTCCCCCTTCTGGCCGCGGAAGGCGGCGGAGAGCTGGCGCAACGTCTTGTCGTTGACCATGCGCAGCTGGCCCAGGTTGGCCACACCCTGGCGGTAGGGATTGAACAGCTCGGTCATGTCCCGCTCTTGGGGAACCCCGCCCGAGCCCGCGTACTCGCCCACGACAAAGTCCTCGAGGTTGCGGACGGCGGTCTCCAGATCCTTGATGACCTGCTTGTAGTTCTGCCCCGAGCGGGAGATGTCGCCGCGCAGCTTCTCCTGCATCATGGCGATCAGTTCCGCCTTCGGCCGCGCAAGGGTCTTGGGGGAAAAGCCGTATACCCGCGCCGGCGACTGGATGATCAGCTGGTCGCTGGGTCCGAGCATCTTGTTGAAAATGAACTCCACCGCGTCTTCCACGCCGTTGGCGTTGTCGAGGAACTCGAAAAAGACGACCAGGTTGCGCGGGCCGGCGGCCGGCAGCGGGCTCGACCCCGCCGTGGCGAGGAACATCAGGGAAAATAGCGTAAAAGCAATGACCATACTGCGTCGCATGCGTGCCTCCTCAGAGATTCAAACTCCAAATATGATACTACATTTCCAAAAAATATCATACTTTACGAAGTCCATTAGTTACGGCTATTTGGCGTTTTTCCATGTCTTCAAGACGGCTTCCAACCCGGTCATGGGCTCGGCGGTCGTTTTACAGACGCCGCCGGTGGCTTCGGCCAGCTTGCTGAAGGCGGAATACATGTCCCCCGAGTTCTCGAACAGGTTGCCGCCGGCCAAAGAGTTCTTTGACGTGACATAGATGAAGTGCTGGGCCAGAGGCACCTGCTTGAAATAGGCGGCGAGGGCCGGCACGTCGAAGAGTTGCCTCGGGTTTCCGGTGGCAAACAGTTCGTTGGACTGGAAGGCATACTTGGGGACATCGGCCAGCACATTCAGCGCTTCGCGCTTGGGGATCGGCCGGAATTCGCGTTCGAACAGCACAATGAGGTGGTTTTCGCCTTCCCGGCCGCGGAAAGCGGCGGTGAGCGTGCGCAGCGAGGCATCCTTGACCTTGCGCAGCTGGTTCAGGTTGGCCAGTTCCTGCCGGTACAGGATGAACAGCTCGTTCATGTCCTTGTTCGTGTCGATCGCTCCTGACGGGTAGGCCAGTTCTTCGATTTCGCGGGCGGCGGCATCCAGATTATGGATGACCTGCTTGTAGCCCTGCCCCGCCCGGGAGATGTCTCGGCGCAGCTTTCCCTGCACCATGGCGATCAGTCCAGCCTTCGGCTGCGACAGGGTGGCTGGGGAGAAACTGTACGTCCGCGTTGGCGACTGGATGATCAGCTGGTCGCCGGGCCGGAGCATCTTGTTGAAGATGAATTCCACCGCGTCTTCCACCCCATTGGCGTTGTCGAGGAATTCAAAGTAGACGATCAGATTGCGCGGCCTTGATTCCGCCGCGACGAAAAAGGTCAGAGAGATTGCCAATAGAATGAAAACGATGACGCGCCTCATTTTCTTACTCCTTCTTCCCTTTTTCTTCCCTCTCTCTTCCCCATTGGTTGCTTGCCATAGTTAAAATTTCTTTTAAAGGCCTCGACCTCGGCTTCGCGCAGTTCGCGCCACTCGCCCAGCGGCAGCTTGCCCAGGGTGAGAGTGCCGATGGCCACGCGGCGCAGCTTTTCCACCGGGTGGCCGGAGTACTTGAACGCCTTGCGCAGGATGTGCTTCTTGCCCTCGTTGATGGTCACGCGCAGCCAGGAGTTGCCGCTGGCGGTGGCGCTCACTTCCTCGATGGTGAAGGGGTTCAACCGTTCGCCTTCCAGGAAAATGCCGCGCTCCAGCTTCTGGCGCGTCGCCTCGCCCAGCGTGCCCTTGATCTTCAGCAGGTAGGCCTTGGGAACGCCGTTGCGCGCCGCCAGGATGAAATTGGCCAGCTCGCCGTCGTTGGTCAGCAGCAGCAGGCCGTCCGAGTTGAAATCGAGCCTCCCGACCGGGTAGACCCGTTCGCGGATGCGGCCGATGTAGTCGCGGACCGTCGGCCGCCCCTCGGGATCGGCCAGAGTGGAAACGACCCCGGTCGGCTTGTTGAGGATAAAGTAGCTTTTCTGCTGGGGGACCAGCTTCAACAGCTTGCCGCCCATGTGGACCTGATCGGCCGGGAAGCGGACGGGATAATTGGGGTCGGTCACCACGCGGCCCTTGACCCGGAAGCGGCCCTCGTGGATCCACTGGCGGATATCGCGGCGGCTGGCCAGCCCGCAGTCCTGCAGGTATTTCATCAGTTTCGTTTCTTTCATTTTTTTATCCCCAGGCGTTTGATCAGCTCGTAGAGCGTGGACGGTTTCAGGTGCAGGTCCTCGGCGGCCCTTTTTTGCACCCAGTTGTTCTTGTCCAGCGTCTCCATGATCAGCTGCCTCTTGAAGGCGTCCACCTTCTCATTGAAACCGCCCGCCCCCTCCAGATGGTGGCTGGTGACGCCCAGCACCTCCGGGGGCAGGGCCTCGGGGGTCAGGATCTCGTCGTTGCTGAGCAGGACCGCGCGCAGCATGGCGTTCTGCAGCTCGCGGATGTTGC
Source organism: Acidobacteriota bacterium (assembly GCA_028749105.1). GTDB lineage: Bacteria > Acidobacteriota > Aminicenantia > UBA2199 > UBA2199 > UBA2199. Next base: position 4,487 of record JAQUQF010000054.1, read on the forward strand.
CCGGCCAGTTGTAGTCCATCAGCTGGCGGATGAACTTCGGGCCCATGGCCTTGGAGTTCTTCTTGTTCTCGCCGGCAAAGCGCTTGAGGAAGGCGTCGGCCAGCAGGGGGCTGTCCTCCTTGCGCTCGCGCAGTGGAGGCAGGTGGATGTTGATGATGTTCAGCCGGTAGTACAGGTCCTCGCGGAACTCGCCGCTTTTCACCCTGGGCAGCAGGTCGATGTTGGTGGCGGCCAGGATGCGCACATCGACCTTCTTGATCTGGTTGCTGCCCAGCGGCTGGATCTCCTTTTCCTGCAGCACGCGCAGGATCTTGGCCTGGGTCTCGTTGGTGAGGTTGGCGATCTCATCGAAGAAGATGGTGCCGCCGTCGGTCTCCTCGAAGATGCCTTTCTTGTCGGCGACGGCGCCGGTGTAGGCGCCCTTCTTGTAGCCGAAGAGCAGGCTCTCGAAGAGGCTGGCCGGGATGTTGCTCGAGTTGAAGGGGGAAAACGGCATGTGGCGGCGGTTGGAGTTGGAGTGGATGGCCTGGGCGATCAGCTCCTTGCCGGTGCCGCTTTCGCCGGTGATCAGCACGGTGGAGTTGGCGTCGGCGACGCTCTCCACGATGCCCAGGATCTTCTTCAGCAGGGGGCTGCGGCCGATGATGTTTTCAAAGGAGAACCTGTCGCCGAGGGTCTTCCGGAGCTGGGCGTTCTCCTGGTTCAGATTCTTTTCCTTAATCACCCGGTCGACCCTGTGGCGCAGCTCGACGTTGTTGAACGGCTTCTGCAGGTAGTCCAGCGCCCCGTTCTGGATGGCCTCGATGGCGGCCTCGATGGTGCCGAAGGCGGTCAGGAAGATGACGCGCACCGCCGGGTCGTCTTTTTTCAGCTCGCCGAAGATCTCCAGCCCCGAGCTGCCGGGGATCATCTGGTCCATGATCACCACGTCGACGTCGGGCGAGTGGTTGGCCTTGGCCTGGGTCTTGTTCTCCGAGATGCGCAGGTCGTATTCCGGCTCCAGAAAGATGCGCTTGAAAATGTCGTGGATGACGATCTCGTCGTCGACCAGGTGGATGATCTTTTTCTTCATAGGCTCATGCTCCTCAGCGGGCTTTGCAGCGGGAAGGTGATGAGAAAGGTGGTGCCGCAGCCGACCTTGCTGTGCACCTCGATGCTGCCGTAATGCTCCTTGACGATGTTGTAGACGATGGCCAGACCCAGGCCGGTCCCCTGGCCGATCTCCTTGGTGGTGAAGAACGGGTCGAATATCTTCTCCAGCTTCGCCTCGGCGATGCCGTGGCCGTTGTCCTTGAAGCGCACGCTGATCTGCTCGTCCGACTCCTCGCCGCTGACCGAGATCCAGCCCTCATCGGAGATGGCGTCGATGGCGTTGATGAACAGGTTGATGAACAACTGCTGCAGGCGGGTGGAGAAGCCGTGGAAGGTGCGGGTGAACTTGGTCTCGCGGCGGAAGGCGATGTTCTTCTTTTTCAGCTTGTGCTCGATGAGCGCCAGGCTCTCGTCCAGCACCTGGTTCAGGTTGACCGGCTGGGCCTGCTGCCCCTTCTGCCGGGAGAAGTCGAGCAGGGTGCGGATGATCTTGTTGGCGCGCAGCACTTGGTCCTGCATCTTGCCGATCAGCTCGTGGTTCTCGGGGCCGCTGGGGTTGTCCAGCAGGAACTGGCAGTAGGAGGAAATGCCGGTCAGGGGCGTGTTGATCTCGTGGGCGATGCCGGCCGAGAGCAGGCCCAGCGATGCCATTTTTTCCGAGGTGATCAGCTGGTTCTGGATATGGTTCTTCTCGGTGATGTCCTCGAAGACGAAGATGCGGCCGGAAACGCGGCCCTCCTCATCCTTCAGCGGGGAAACGTAGACATCGAAGAAGGTCTCCGCCCCGCTCAGCGTCACCGTGACGTTGCGCAGGGCGTGGGGCCCGGTCTGGCCCGCCTGGAGCTTGTCCCACAACTCCTTGCCCAGGACCTGCGCCGCCCGCCTGTGCAGCGCTTTTTCCCTGGGCACCTGGAAGCGGTCCTCCATGAAGGGGTTCCAGGTCTGCACCTGGTTCGGGCGCGATACGACCATGATGCCGAGGTTGATGTTCTCGATGATGTTCTCGTTGAACTCCTTCAGCAGGTTGAGCTCGGCGAGCTGCTCCTCCAGGCGCGAATACAGGAAGGCGTTCTCCACTGAAAGGGCCAGGGGAGAGGCGATGCTGGCCATCAGCTCCCAATCCTCGACGGTCAGGTAGGAGTGGTCGGTCTTGCGGCCCATGGCAACGATGCCGATCAGGCGCTCGCCGATCTTCAGCGGCAGGAACTGGAATAGCTTGGCAGCCGGCATGGCGGCCTGATCGCGGGGAAACTTGGTGGCAAATTCCTGCTCGGAAAGGAACAGCACATGTTCCTGCCCCTGCACGGTGTTGAGGAAATTCCGGGTCAGGAAGAGGCGGTTGCGGCCGGGCAGGGAGTAGAACAGGTTGTTCTTGTAGTGGATCAGCAATGAGGCGGCCTGCAGCTGGAAGCCGCGGCTGATGATCTCCAGGAAATTCTGCGACAGGGAAGAGAGGTCGCGCTGGGCGCTGATCGAGCCCTCCAATTCCTTCAGCTTGCGCTTGAAATTGAAGGTTTCGCGGTAGAACAGCCTTTCGAAGAACTTTTGAACGGTGCCCTCGAGGGGCTTGAACAGCAATCCGGCCATGAGGATGGCGGCGAGCGACCAGAAGATGCCCAGCAGCTTGTTCTGCTCGATGTTCAGCCCCAGGAACAGGTAGATGCCGAAGATGAAGATGAACAGCGACGAAACCGAGAGGGTCTTCTTGATGACATTCTCCAGGTCGGTGACCCGCCTGGGGGAGAGAAAGTAGACCAGGCTCAGGGGCAGGAAGGGCAGGGCAAACAGGCTCAGGTAGACGCCTGTGCTGCCCCCGGTCCCCGGTGCCTGCCGGGAGAAATTGAGAAGCAGCAGCGAGATCAGGCCGAGGGAAATTCCAACCAGGGGGACCAGGTAGCGCTTCTGCTTCTTTTTCACGATCAGGGTCAGCGATGAGGCCGCGATCGCCGCCCAGGCCAGAGCGACGGTGACGGCGAAATATTTTTGGGCCAGGGAGCGGAAGTGGTTGATGATGGAGACCAGCGCCGTTGGTTCCGGCTTGAAAATGTTGCGCACGACGAAATAGGCGGTAAGGACCAGCAGGACCGCGGGGGGCAGGTAGATCAGCAGGGTGCGGACGCGGCTGCTGATCTTTTTGATGCCCCTGGCGCGCAGCGGATACTGCAGCGAATACTGCAGCAGGAGGGCCGGGAAGAAGATGAAGCAGGCGGTGTCCAGGGTCAGGAACAGGAAGTCGGCCGGGCCGTAGTCTCCGGTGGGGGAGAGGATCAGGAATCCTGCCAGGGCCAGGCTGAGCAGGAAAAAGGTCTTTGGGGGCGGGAAGAGGGTCGCCTGCTTGACGTAGACGTTGAGCACGCCCAGGGTGAGCAGGACGGCGAGGATGCCGGTGAACACCAGGATGTAGTAGGAGAAAGGGGTGAATAGCGGGTCGATGTCGACGCCGATGTTCTTCAGGATGCCCTCGCGCTCGATCTCATAGCGGCAGTAGTTGCGGCCGGCGATGGAGCGCTGCAGGTCAATGCGGTTGGACACCAGGTACTTGTTGACAGCCAGCAGGATGTCCCCTGGCTTGACCTGGCTGCTGGCCGGCGCCACCATGCAGGTCAGCCCGTGCTCCGTGCTTTCCCACACCAGATGGTCGGTGGCCGAGCTCCATTTCAGCTTCTGGAAAATATTGGCCAGGCTGACAAGGATGAGCAGGGCAAAGATGAAGTGCCAGGGGTACTTGCGGATCATAGGAGAATATTGGTCCTAGCGGTCTTGAATGACCAGACGATCTTCTCCCGGCGGCTGAGCGGCGGCAGGGTCTTCTGGAAAAAGCGCCGGGACAGCATTTCCCGCTCGTAGGAAGAGGAAAATATATCGTCGTCACCCTCGGCGTAACTGTCCGCCGTCGGAGCGGCCGGGCTTGCCTGGAGGAAGGCGTTGTCGGGCTCCTGTTGCAGTGTCGATGCCTTGAACGACCTCGGGATGAGCAGCAGCAGGGCCAGCAGCAGGATCATCAATGCTTTTTTCATTTTATCACAGGCAGGATAGGCCCGATCTCCATAAGACCATTATAACAATATGCGTCCCAACTGGCAATTGTCCCCACCTTGTGGGGGCAATTGTCCCCACCTTGTGGTGAGAAACGTCCTTCTCGCTGCGGGAGGTCGTGCGTTACTTGGCTTTTTTGTTGTTCTGGATGACCTTCAGTGTCTGCTCGGCGATCTCCAGCTCCTCGTTGGTCGGGATGACCATGACGCGGACGCGGGAACCGGACTTGGAGATGGTGCCGAACTTGCCGAACGCTTCCTGATTGGCTT
>JAQUQF010000055.1 GCA_028749105.1 Acidobacteriota bacterium
TCGGCTTCATTGTCCCGGGCACCCGCACCTACGCCCTGCTCGGGACCGCGGGCGGGTTCACGCGCAATCCGGCCAACCCCTGGCACGGCACGCCCGAGCCGGCCTTCCAGCCGCCCATCGCGGGGACCATTGTCTACAAGCGCGACGATTCAATGGGGTACAACAGCGGCGGACCGGCGGTTTGGGACGCCCAGGACCGCCATTACATGTACGCCTTTTTCGACCTCGAGGAGCTTCTTGCCGCCGCCCGTCCCTATGATGCCCGCCCCTATGCCAACGGCGTGTTCCCGGCGCCGTTTGCCCGCTACGGCAATTATACCGTTCCGGGCCAGTGGCCCGATGCCGTCTCCGGCGGGGCCTGGGACGCCGTCCGCGGCCTGCTGTACGTTTGCCTGCCCGCCGCCGCCAATGACGGCGATCCGTTGTATCCCGGCAGCCCGGTCATCGCCGTTTACGCCTTGCGCGGGCACTGAAAGAAACAAGATTTTCACCCGCCTTTTTTGCCGGCGATCAGGCGGCCGGAGCCGGAGAGGCCGGGGATGATGGCGGGAAGGATGAGGGTGGCGAAGGGGAAAAGAAAAAAACCGTCGGGCAAAATGCCGGATGTTGCTTGCGGGTTTTTCCCCGCCTTGTTCTTCCTGCCGCCGTTGGCCTTTTTCATCTTGGCGTTCATTGCCGCTCCTGTTGACTGCTGACCGCTGACTGCCTGCTGCCGTCTACTCGCAAAAGACCCTGACGTTCTCCTTGCCCTCGACCTCGACGGTCAGGTCGTTGAGATGGACCAGCAGGGCCTCGATGTCCTGGGGGTTGAAATGGCTCAGGTTGAAGGGGACGCCCTTTTCCTTCAGCTCGGAGTTGACCCGGTCCTGCACCTGGGGCGGGATGAAGCTGGCGAACTTCAGTCCGGCGCGCACGAGGTTGAGCGGCACGCGGATGTTGACTCGGTCCCCCTCCTTGCTCCCCGGCGCCGGCTCGACCAGCACGCGCAGGTACCTGGGGCCTTTCGCCACGCCGCCGGCGGCCGCCGGCGGGGTCTCGCCCACGGCGGCCAGCAGCTTCTCGGCGTCGTCGACCGATATCTTCTTGTCGGCCAGCATCTCCAGGATCTTCCTTCTTTCTTCGTTCATCGTTTCCTCCTTATTTCAATACGATGCGGGTGATCTTGCCTTCGTCGCGACTGTCGATATCGAGCTTGAGCCCCGACAGCGAGCCGATCAGGACGAAAATCTGTCCATACATCTGCAGCAGCGGCTTGCCCCAGCCCCAGGGCCAGGAGAGGAGCGCGGCCAGCAGCACCAGCGGCAGCAGCAGGAGCAGCAGGGCGCCCAGCAGCAGCCAGGCCAGGAAAACGGGGATGGGCAGGGCCAGCCTGCCCTTGCCCGCTTCCTCGACGCGGATCCATAGCCAGAGCGGGATCATGGGCGTTTCTCCAGTTTTTTCAGCGTCTCGTCGACGCCGATCTCGCCGTTCTCCAGGCGCTTGAGCAACTCCAGCGCCGACGGCGGCGGGTTGATTTCCACGAATTCCAGCTGGGCGGCAATGCGGTTGAGGCGGTTCTTGACGGTCGGGTAGGAGATGCCGAACAGCTCCTCCATGTCCTTGATCGAGCCGTGGCAGCGCAGGAAGGCGGTGACGAAGATCTGGTCTTCCTGAATCAGCCGCGCCAGGGGCGGCAGTTCGAAGCTGCCCTCAATGGCGATGCCGCTCCCTGCCAGGCGCACTTTTTCCACCGTCATTGGCGCGCCCTGCGTTATGCGGGTCAATTCATGCCAATCGCTTGCCATGCCGGCACCTCCATTAATATTCTTAATAAATAATAGCATAAAAAATAATAAAAATCAATAACAAAATAAAAAATATTAATATATTAGCAAAAATATATTAACATAATCAATATTGTGTGTTTAAATCCGATAATATAGAACGTCAAAACACTAAATGGCAAATTCGATTTTATAGCGGGCCCCCGCCTCTTTTCCTAATGAAAAACTGCCTCCCAGCTGTTGGCTGAGCAATTTTACCAGCATGAGGCCGAATCCCTTTGACTCGCTGATTTCGAACCCGTGAAAAAAACCGTTGCCGTCATCCTCGACTGTGAGCGTTACTTTTTTCTCCGCGTTGGTGAGAGAAATATTTATCACTCCCGAATCGCGATTGATGAAGGCGTATTTCATGGTGTTGGTCAAAAGCTCATTGATGATGATGGCGAGAGGGAACATGCGTTTTGCATCAAGATTGAAATCGGCGATGCGCTGGTCAATCACGATCCTGGCGCCGCCGGGAAACAGGGCGACGATCGAAGCGATGAGGGCCTCGGTGTAATTCTTGACCGGGATATCCGTGTAGCCTTCGCTGAACAGCAGCTTGTCGTAGAGCAAGCGCATGCTGTGCACGCGGCTGATCGCTTCCTGCAGCGCGGCGCCGGCCTCGGGATTGGAGACCGACTGCGCGTGCAGGGACAGCAGCCCTTCGATGGCGGCGATGTTGTTCTTGATGCGGTGGTGGACCTCCTTGAGCAGGATTTCCTTTTCCAACAACTGCCGCTTGATCTCCTCCTCCGCCCGCTTGCGCCCGGTGATGTCGTGGAAAAAAGCGGCCTGGTGCACCTGGCCGTCTATGATCATGGTGCTGTGGCTGATATCGGCATAGATCAATGTGCCGTCCTTGCGCAGGCAGGGAAGATCGGGCGACAATGCGGCTTCGCCCCGGGACGGGGCGGCAAACTCGCACAGCACGCGCTCCAGGGACTCTTTGGGGTGAATGTCGGTCACGCCGAGCCGCAGCAATTCCTCTTCCGTGTAGCCCAACATCCTGCAGATGGCCGGGTTGGCAAAGCGGAATTGCCTGCTTTGCGGGTCGGCCAGGAGTATGCCATCGGGAACGCCCGAGAACAGCACGCGATAACGGGCTTCCGATTCCCGCAGCGCCTTGAGCGTTGCTTCTTTTTTCGCTTCCCTTTCCTTAGTTTTCAAGGAATATTTTTCCGGCCATGACCGCATCCTCTTCCACGAGCGGGATCGTTTGTTGGCATCCACCGCCTGTCATCCGTTCCTCCGGGGCCGCCATGACCTTTGGCGCCCTCCTTGCCGATCGGGTTGCGGCAATATTCTAATGGAATCAAACAGTAAATTCAACCTGGCAGCGCGTGCCCTTGTGCGTTGCGATCGCGAAGCTTCCCCCCAGCTGCTGGCTGAGCATTTTGACCAGCATGAGGCCGAAGCCCTTCGATTCATTGATGTCGAACCCGTCCGGGAGTCCGCTGCCGTCGTCCTGCAGGGTGAGGGTCACATGCTTGCCACTATGTGTCAGGGATATCCTGATCAACCCGGAGCTCTTGCCAATGAATGCGTATTTCATGATGTTGGTCAGAAGTTCGTTGAGGATGATGCCGAGGGGGAAGAGCCGCTTGGCGTCGAGATTGAAATCGGCGATACGCTTCTCGAGCCTGACCGTTGTCTGGCCGGGAAACAGCGCGACCACCGTGTCGGCCAGGCTTTCGATGTAGTTCTTCACCGGAATATCCTTGTAATCCCCGCCGAGCAGCAGCTTATCGTAGAGGATGCGCATGCTGTCCACCCGACCGATGGCATCCTGCAGCACCGCGATGGCCTCGGGATTGGACAGGGACTGCATGCGCAGGGAGATCAGGCCGCCGATGGAGGCGATGTTGTTCTTGATGCGGTGGTGGACCTCCTTGAGCAGGATGCTCTTCTCCTCGAGCTGGCGCTTCACCGCGTCCTCCCAGCGCTTGCGCTCGACGGCCAGCGCCACCTGGCCGGAAATGGAGATGAAGAGGTCCAGGTCGTGCGGAGAATAGCGTTCTTCCTGCTCGTAGTCCTGGGTGACCATGACGCCGATGGCTTCCCCGGCCGCCATGAGCGGCACTCCCATCCAGGAAGGGGACGGCGTACCGACGAGCTCGACCTCACCGCTGTTCTCCAGTTCCGCGAACTCCTGCTGGGACACTAGACGCAGTGGCCGGCCGCTGCGGAAGACGTACTTGCTGAGGCTTTTTTCCAGCTTCGACGGCGGGAAGGAAGGGTCGAACTTGTCCGCCACGTAGGCCTCCTCGAACATCCCCGTCTCCTTGTTGTAGAGGACGACAAAAAAGTTCTCCGCGTGGATGATCTTGGCGATCGCCTGGTGGACGATGCCGAGGAATTCGTGCAGATCGCCTGTGGACAGTATGCCCTGGGCGATCTCCTGCAGCAAAGCCCTCTCCCTCTCGGCCCGCTTCTGCTCGCTGACATTGTGGGCCACTCCCTGCAAGCCGACGATCATTCCGTCTCTCATGATCGGGTACTCGTACACTTCGAGCAGGATCGCATGCCCCTGCGCATGACGGATCTCCAACAGCACCGGCTTTTCCAGGAGCTCCCCCCGCAGGTGGGCGCGGGTTGCCTCTTTGGCGGAGCGGTTGATCGGGTTGTCGGTGAGGAACCAGTTCTTCTGTTTCAGCCAGGTGTCTGCCTCGTACCCGGTGATGCGCTCGATCGTCGGCGAGACGTAGGTGGTGTTCGCCGCCGCATCCTGTGTGTAGAAGAATAGGTGGGGCGTGCCCTCGACGATGGCTCGCATCCGCTCCGCGCTCTCCAGCAGCGCCTGCTCCACCCGCTTTTGTTTGGTGATGTCGATCTGGGTGCCCCAGGAGCGGAGCAAAAAGCCGTCCCGGACGATGCCGATCGTGTTGTTGCTGAAGTAGCAGCGCTCGCCCCGCGCGTTGACCTCCTCGGTCACCGTGTTGCGCAGGTTGTACCCCGATTCGATGATGCGGCGCATGGAATCACGGTTGACGGGGTTGTCCTTGCCGCCGTGCATGTCGGCCTGGGTCTTGCCCAGAATTTCGGACGCGTCGTGGATGCCGTACATCTCCAGCAAGGCGGGATTGCACTCGGCGATTTTCATGTGATCGTAGAGGTAGTCGATCTGTTCCTCCACCGGCATGGTCACGGGCATGGGCTTGTCGAGATCCAGGAGGTAGACCCCCTCCATCGATTTCATGAAAAAGCTTTCGTAGCGTTCCTTGCTGTTCAGCAGTTCCTGTTCCATGCGCTTGCGCTCGCTGATGTCCACGAAACTCTCGATCAGGTATTTGTGGCCGCTCCGCATGATGGGGACGACCGTCTTGATGATGCTCTTCGGCTTGCCGTCGGCCGCCAGCAGGATCTTTTCCGACAGGTCGACATCCTTGCCCAGGTCGAGAACCGGGCAGTTATGCATTTGCGCCGGACAGACGAAGCGATGGCAGGTCGATCCGACGATCTGCTCCTTCGCCAGGCCGATCAATTTGAGCCCCGTTTCGTTTACTTCGACGATCCGGCGCGTGTCGGCATCGATCACCATGACTCCGGACAAGACCGTGCCCAGGATGCGCTTGTTCCATTCTTCGCTCTCGCTCAGGGCTGCTTCCTTTTCCCTCTCCTTGGTTTTCGCCGCAAAGAGCTTGAAGGCCATCTTGATGGAAGCGTCGAGGGCCGTCAGGCTCGAGTGTTTCACCACGTAGCCGTAGGAGGTGATCTTTTCGGTCTTGGCCACGACCTCCGGCTCGGCGTGGCTCGACAGGAAGACCACGGGAAGATCGTGGTCCTTCAGGATGAGCGCCGCGGCCTCGGTGCCGTCCATGCCGGCCCCCAGGTTGATGTCCATGAGGATCAGGTCGATGGCGGGATTTTTTGCAACGATCGCGACCGCCTCTTCGCCGCTGACGGCGATGAGGACGGCGTAGCCGAATTTCTCCAGGGCCATTTTTTCGCTCATGGCGATGACCGCTTCATCTTCCACGAGCAGGAGGGTTTTTTGCCTTTCAGCGCTCATGTTCGAATTTCTCCCGACGTTTTATCGTTCTCTTGCCATGGCCCATTGTCTATTGCCTCTCCATATCAAATTCAATTCTACACCGCGTGCCCTGATTCTTTTCCATGGAATAACTCCCGCCCAGTTGCTTGCTGAGCATCTTCACCAGCATCAGGCCGAATCCTTTTGATTCATTGATGTCGAACCCGTCCGGAAGCCCGACGCCGTCGTCCTGGATGGCAAGCGTCACGTGTTTTTCTGCTTGGGTGAGGGCAATTTCTATCCGCCCCGTCTCCTTGTTGACAAAAGCGTATTTCATTATGTTGGTCAGCAGCTCATTGACGATGATTCCCAGGGGGAAGAGCCTCTTTGAATCGAGACTGAAATCGTCGACGCGCAGGTCGAGCTTGACCTCGACCTGGCCGGGGAACAGCGAAACCACGGCGGCGGCCAAGCTCTCCACGTAGTTTTTCACCGCGATATCCCTGTGGCTTTCGCTGAAGAGCAGCTTGTCGTAGAGGAGGCGCATGCTGTCGATGCGACCGATCGCATCTTTCAGCACGGCCATGGCCTCGGGATTGCTGATTGACTTCAGGCGCAAGGATATCAGGCCGGCAATGGAAGCGATGTTGTTCTTGATGCGGTGGTGGACCTCCTTGAGCAGAAGCTCCTTTTCCGCCAGCTGCCGCTGGATTTCGGCTTCCGCCCACTTCCTGGCGCTGATGTCCTGGTTGACGCCATAGGTCTTGATGGTGCGGCCCTGGGCATCCTTGACGATGAAAAAGCGTACGGTGATCCAACCGATCTCCCCATCGGCGTAGAGGATGCGGTGCTCGAGCTGACGGCTGTAAGTGGGATCGGGAGACGCGATGGCCGCCTGGGTTTCAATGCTCACCATGGCCATGTCGTCCGGGTGGAGAAATCTTCGCGCATACTCCCCCGAAGACATGCGATAGCCGCCGACTGCGGCGGCCGTGGTCCGGAAGATGCGGTAGAAGTTGTCGTTGAACGTGAACAGGTCGCGGTCCACGTCGTACTCCCAGTCGCCGGCTTTTGTCATCTGCAGCGCATTGGCTTGCTTGGCTTCACTGATCCGCAGGGCTTCCTCCGCCCGCTTGCGCGTGCTGATGTCGAGGATCAAGCCGACCAAGCCCGCGACATGGCCTTCGCTGTCGGTGAAAACGGCCTTATTGAAGACCACGTCATGGCGGGTGCCGTCGGAATAGTCGACCTGCGCTTCGTAGGTTTGCTTGCCCTGCTTTGCGAGCAGCTCTCTGTCAGCTGCATCATATTTTTCGGCCAAGTCCCTGGGAGAAATGTCGTAGACGGTCTTGCCGATGAACTGCTCCCGCGGCAGCCCGATGAATTGCTCAAAGGCCTTGTTGCCGCCGGTATAGACGCAATCGGCATCTTTGAAGAAGATGGGGGCGGGGACCGCATCCATCAGCGTCTGCTGGATGCGAATGGTGTTTAGCGATGATTCTTCCGCCCGCTTGAGCTTGCTGATGTCGCGAACAACCGCCTGAAGGTAGTATTTGCCCATAGTGCGGAAGGCATTCAGGCTGACCTCGGCAGCAAACGGTGTCCCATCGTAATGGCAATGCGTCCAGCGAAAGAACTGCGGCTGACCTCTGAGCGCTGCGGCGATCTTCTCCTGGGCTTTCTCCTTGGATTTTCTGCCATCGGGTTGAATTTCCGGGGAGAACCGGTACGGTGGCTGCCCGATGATCTGTTCCCTGGTGCAGCCAAACATCTCCAAAGTCTTTTGGTTGCAGTCAATGAATACATTCTGATCCATCAGGAAAAAAGAGTCGTTGGCCGCCTCGAAAATAATCCGGAATTTGTATTCGCTCTCCCGCAGAGCCGCGAGCGCAGCTTCCATTCGGGATTCTTTCTCCTGTTCTTTTTTCTTCGCCTCAAAGAGCTTGAAGGCCATTTTGATGGACGCGTTGAGGACCGTCAGGTTCGAGTTTTTCTCCACGTAGCCGTAGGAGGTGATCTTTTCCGTCCTGGCCACGACCTCCGGCTCGGCGTGGCTCGACAGGAAGACCACCGGGAGATCGCGTTCCTTCAGGATGAGCGCCGCGGCCTCGGTGCCGTCCATGCCAGATCCCAGATCGATGTCCATGAGGATCAGGTCGATGGCGGGATTTTTTTCAACGATCGCGGCTGCCTCTTCGCCGCTGACGGCGATGAGGACGGCATAGCCGAATTTCTCCAGGGCCATTTTTTCACTCATGGCGATGACCACTTCATCTTCTACGAGCAGGATCGTTTTTTGCCTCCCCTCTGCCATCGCTTTTCCCCCTGTTCACGCCGCCTCCCGCGGCCGAATAATCAATCACTATATCTCAAAATATCTCAAATCGCAATTCTGTTCAAGAAAATGAACGGTGCACGTGAAATGCGTGGGCGCAGGATTCAAGCATCAAGCGTGAAGTAACCAGAAAAATGAGTAAACCCGCTTGACAAAGCAAGAAATAGATGTTATATTAATAATAATTATTATTACTAAAATGAAAGTACAAAGGCGAAAAAGCGCGCAGCGCGAGCGGATACATGAGCTGCTGAGGGCAAGCAAGGAACATCCCACCGCCCAGGCGATCTATGATCGTCTCAAGCCGGAGATGCCCAGCCTGAGCCTGGGCAACGTCTACCGCAACATCGCCATCCTTCTCGAGGAGGGAAGAATCCAGGGCGGCGAGTTCGGCAGCGGCACCGTGCGCTACGACGCCGTCACGGATCCCCATTACCACTTCGTTTGCGAGCGCTGCGGCATGGTCAGCGACTTCGCCATGCCCGCCGACGCGGGCATCACTGCTGCCGCCCGGCGTTATTCCCCGCACCGCATCGCCGGCCACACCATCCGCTTCTACGGCGTCTGCGCCGGCTGCGCTGCGGGCGAAACAGGTCAATTAAAAAAAAGGAGATAAAAAAATGGAAAACACCCAAGTCAACATGCCCCGGATCGGAGACAAGGCGCCGTCGTTCAAGGCTGTCACCACCCAGGGCGAGATCAATTTTCCTGAGCAGTACGCCGGCAAG
>JAQUQF010000056.1 GCA_028749105.1 Acidobacteriota bacterium
CCGACATGGCGCTCTTCATCTTCACCCGCCGCATCCTGGCCGGCGAGGCCATCGAGGTCTACAACTCCGGCCAGATGAAGCGCGATTTCACCTACATCGACGATATCATCGAGGGAATATGGCGCGTGATGAACAAGCCCCCGCGGCCCGATCCGCGCTGGGACGCCCTTCATCCCGACCCGGCCACCTCCTCGGCCCCTTACCGCCTGTTCAATATCGGCAACAACCGGCCGGTCAACCTCCTGCATTTCATTGAACTCATCGAGGAAAACCTGGGGCGCAAGGCGGAAAAGGTCCTGCTGCCCATGCAGCCGGGCGATGTCCCGGAGACGAGCGCCGACATCGCCGACCTGCAGCGTCACGTGGGCTTCGCTCCCGATACGCCGTTGGAGAGCGGGGTGGCGCGTTTCATCCGCTGGTACATGGATTTTTATGGCAAGGAATAGCCGTTTTATTCTCGAGGAACAACGATGAAATACAAGAAGAACATCCTGTGCATCGGAGCCGGATACGTGGGCGGCCCGACCATGGCGGTCATCGCCGCCAAGTGCCCCGACTTCAAGGTGACGGTGGTTGACGTCAATGCCGAGCGCATCCGGGCCTGGAACGGCGATCGCCTGCCCATCTTCGAGCCCGGGCTCCTGGAGGTGGTCCGCGAGGCGCGCGGCCGCAACCTGTTCTTTTCCACCGACATCGCCGCCGGCATCCGCGAAGCCGACATCATCTTCGTTTCGGTCAATACCCCGACCAAGACCTTCGGCCAGGGTGCCGGCATGGCCTCCGACCTGCAGTACTGGGAAAAGACGGCCCACGAGATCGTGGCCCATTCCGACCGCGCCAAGATCATCGTCGAGAAGAGCACCCTGCCCGTGCGCACCGCCGAGGCCATGGAGCATATCCTGCAGGAGAACAAGAAGGGGATCCATTTCGAAGTCGTCTCCAACCCCGAGTTCCTCGCCGAAGGGTCGGCCGTCAGGGACCTGCTCGAGCCCGACCGCGTGCTGATTGGCTCGCGACAGACCGAGGCGGGTCTGCAGGCCATGCGCGAGGTCAGGGAGATCTTCGCCCGCTGGGTGCCGGCGGAGAAGATCATCACCACCAACCTGTGGTCGGCCGAGCTTTCCAAGCTTGTGGCCAACGCCTTCCTCGCCCAGCGCATCTCCTCGATCAACGCCGTTTCGGCCTTGTGCGAGAAGACGGGCGCCGACGTCGGCGAGATCTCGTTCGCCGTGGGCAGCGACAAGCGGATCGGCCCCCGCTTCCTCAATGCCAGCATCGGCTTTGGCGGCTCCTGCTTCAAGAAGGACATCCTGAACCTGGTCTACATCTCCCGCAGCTACGGCCTGATAGAGGTGGCCGACTACTGGGAGGCGGTCGTGCGCATGAACGAATACCAGCAGGAGCGCTTCGTGCAGGCGATCATCCGCGAGATGTTCCACACCGTGGTCGGCAAGAAGATCGTGCTGCTGGGCTTCGCCTTCAAGGCCGACACCGGGGACACGCGCGAATCGCCGGGCATCCATGTCGCCCGCAAGCTGCTGGAGGAGCGGGCGTCCCTGGTGATCTCCGATCCCCAGGCGCTGGAGAACGCCCGCCGCGACCTGGCCGCCATCGTCGGCGCAACCGCCGGCACGGTGGAGTACGAGCCCGACCCCTACCGGGCCGCCGCCGGCGCTCAAGGTCTTGCCGTCATCACCGAGTGGCCGGCCTACCGCGAGCTCGATTTCGAGAAGATCTTCGCCTCGATGGGCAAGCCGGCCTTCGTGTTCGACGGCCGCAATATCCTCGACCATCGCCGGCTCTTCGAGATCGGATTCAATGTCTTTCCCCTGGGCAAGCCGAGTTTGACCCATTTTGCGTAGCCCCGCGGCGGCATGTCGCAGGCAAAGGAGAACATATGTGCGGAATCATAGGATATTGCGGCGTTCGGACGGCCAAGCCCATCCTGCTGGACGGCCTGAAGCGCCTGGAATATCGGGGCTACGATTCGGCCGGCTTGGTTGTGGTCGACGGCAAGAAGCTGAACCTGGTCCGAGCTGTGGGCAAGGTCTCCGACCTGGAAAAGAAGGGCATCGCCCGGCCGCAGCCCGGGCATTGCGGCATCGCCCACACGCGCTGGGCGACCCACGGACGCCCTTCCGAGGAAAACGCCCATCCCCACTGCGACTGCGGGGGAAAGATCGCCATCGCCCACAACGGCATCATCGAGAACTATCTGGACCTGAAGGAAGAACTGCTCGCCAGGAAACACGAGTTCCGCTCGGAGACCGACAGCGAGGTGATTGCCCACCTGATCGAGGAATACTATGACGGCGATCTGGAAAAGGCGGTGCTGAAGACGGTCCAGCGGCTGGAGGGGACTTTCGGCATCGCAGTCGTGCACGCCGATTCCGAGGACCAAGTCGTGATGGTCAAGCGCGGCAGCCCGATCATCATCGGCATCGGCGAGGGCGAATACTTCGCCGCCTCTGACGCCAACGCGCTGCTGCCCTATACCCAGAAGATCATCTCGCTCAACGACGACGAGCTGGCCGTGCTGCACCCGGGCGGCTACCATATCAAGAACCTGAACAACGAGTTCCTGCAGAAGCAGATCGAGATCCGCCAGGATCGCGACGAGCTCGCCGACAAGAAAGGCTTCGAGCACTTCATGCTCAAGGAGATCTTTGAGCAGCCCGAGGCGATCGAGAACGCCTTCCGCGGCCGCATCGTCGAAGGCGAGGGCGTCTCCAAGCTGGGCGGGCTGGAACCGGTCATGGAGCGTTTGAAGAGCGTGAAGAAGCTGGTCATCGTCTCCTGTGGCACCAGCTATTACGCGGGACTGTGCGGGCGCTACATTTTTGAGAGCCTCTGCGACCTGCATGTCGAGGTGGAGATGGCCTCCGAGTTCCGCTACCGCAGGCTGAAGCTGGATGGCGACACCGCCGTCCTCGCCCTGTCGCAGTCGGGGGAGACCGCCGACACCATCGCCGCCATTCGCGAAGCCAAGCGCAAGGGGGCGCTGATCCTCGGCGTGGTCAACGTCGTGGGCTCGGCCATCGCCCAGATTACCGACGCCGGAGTCTACAACCACGCCGGCCCCGAGTTCGGCGTGGCCTCCACCAAGATCTACACCTCGCAGCTGGTCGTACTGACGCTGATGGCGCTGCTCATTGGCCGCTACCGCGGCTTGTCCTTCACCGAGGGCAGCGCTGTCATCCAGGCCGTCAAGAAGCTCCCGCGCCAAGTCAAGAAGATCCTCACCGACATCGAGCACATCAAGAAGGTCGCCCAGGAATACTCGCGCTACAGGGATTTCCTTTTCATCGGCCGCCAGCACAATTATCCCACCGCCATGGAGGGGGCGCTGAAGTTGAAGGAGATCTCCTACATCCACGCCGAGGGCTACCCGGCCGGCGAGATGAAGCACGGCCCCATCTCGCTGATCGACGAAAATTTCCCCACCGTGGCCATCGTCTCCCAGGATTCCACCTTCGACAAGATGATCAGCAACATCCAGGAGATCAAGGCGCGCAACGGCCGGGTGCTGGCCGTCGCTGGCGAAGGCAGCGACCGCATCGGCGACGTGTGCGACGATGTCATCCGCGTACCCGAGACCCTGCCCATCCTGCAGCCGGTGCTGAACATCGTGCCGCTGCAGCTGTTCGCCTATTTCATCGCCCGCTCCAAGGGCTGCGACATCGACAAGCCGCGCAATCTGGCCAAGTCGGTCACGGTGGAGTGAAGATGACGGCCGGCACGAAAGACAAGGGAGGACAAACGCCATGAAAGGCATCGTTTTGGCCGGCGGCCACGGCACCCGGCTACACCCCATCACCCAGGTGATGTGCAAGCAGCTGCTTCCGGTCTACGACAAGCCGATGATCTATTATCCGCTTTCCACCCTGATGTTGGCCGGCATCCGCGATATCCTGGTCATCTCCACCCCGCTCGACCTGCCCCGCTTCCGCTCTCTCCTGGGCGATGGCGGCCGGCTGGGGGTGCGCTTCTCCTACAAGGTGCAGGAGGAGCCGCGCGGCCTGGCTGACGCCTTCCGGGTCGGCGAGGAGTTCATCGCCAACGACACCGTCTGCCTGGTCCTGGGCGACAATATCTTCTACGGCACGGGGCTGACCGGGTTGCTGCACCAGGCCGCAGATGCCGTCGCCGCCGGCGGGGCGACCGTCTTCGGCTACGCCGTCAAGGACCCCGAGCGCTACGGCGTGGTGGAGATCACCCCCGATGGCAAGGCTGTCTCCATTGAGGAGAAGCCCGCCCGGCCGCGCTCCAACCTGGCCGTGGTCGGGCTCTATTTCTACGACAACGAGGTGACCGCCATCGCTCGTGCGCTGAAGCCCTCGCCGCGCGGCGAGCTGGAGATCACCGATCTCAACCGCTCGTACATGGAAAAAGGCAGGCTGCGCGTGCAGGTGCTGGGCCGCGGCTTCGCCTGGCTCGATACCGGCACCCACGAGTCGCTGGTCAACGCCACCCTCTTCATCAAGACCATCGAGGACCGCCAGGACCTCAAGATCGCCTGCCTGGAGGAGATCGCCTTCCATAACGGCTGGATCGATCGCGATCAGCTGAAGATTCTGGCGCTGCCCCTGGAAAAAAGCGGCTACGGCAACTATCTTCTGCGCGTGGCCGACGAGCGCTCCTGACGTTCTTGCGCCCATGAAAACTGCACCCGGGATCTGGCTGGTCGGCGCCGCCGGCATGCTGGGCCGGCAGCTGGCGGGCGAGTTTGAAAAAAGAGAGCTTGCCTATATGGCCAGTGACAGGGAAGTGGATATCCGCCATTCCCATGAATTGCAGGATTTTGCCAGCGGCAGGCGCATCGATTGGATCGTCAACTGCGCCGCTTATACGGCGGTGGACCGCGCCGAGGACGAGCCGGAACTGGCAAAGGCGATCAATGCCGGCGGGGTGGAGAACTTGGCCCGCCTGGCCGCGGAGCGGGAAGCCAAGCTCATCCATTTTTCGACCGACTATGTTTTCGCCGGCGACCGCGAGGAACCGTACCGGGAGGATGATCCACCGCGGCCCCTTTCGCAATACGGCTGGAGCAAGCACCAGGGGGAGCTGCGCCTGGACGCCTGCCTCAAAAGGTATTTCCTCTTCCGCATCAGCTGGCTCTATGGCGTCCACGGGCCGAATTTCGTCCATACCATGCTGAGGGTTTTACGTGAGCGCGAGCAGGCGCGGGTGGTCAACGACCAGCTCGGCTCCCCGACCTACGCCGCGGCACTGGCCGCGAACATCGCCGGCCTGATCCAGTCCGGCAGCGAACGCTGCGGCATCTACCATTATTGCGACGGCGGCGTGATCTCCTGGTTCGACTTCGCCGTGGCCATCCAGGACCTGGCGCTGAAAACAGGAATGATCGGGAAACGGATCCCTATCGAGGCGATCCCCACGGCGGCGTATCCCACCCGGGCGAAACGACCGCTGCATGCGGTGCTCGACTGCGTCAAAGTGAAGGGGGAATTGGGCTTCCGGGTGGGCGGCTGGCGCGCCAACCTGGAGGATTTCTTCCTGGAAAAGGCGCGGATGGAGGGATGCCGGCCATGAGCCGCCGGGGCCTGAGCGCGGCCGTTTTCCTGGGGCTGTTCTTTCTTTTTTCGAGCCTGAGCGGGGCCGATGTGCAGGTCGCCTGCACTCCGCTCCAGATAACGGCGCGCCAGGGCGAAAAGGTCATGCTGCGTTTCGTGGTGCGCAACCGCACCTTGCGGCGCCTCGAGCAAGCGGGGCGCTTTTTCCTTTCCTACCACGCCCGCAGCGCGGCCGGGAAAGACGTGCGCTTCGAGAACCGGCGCTTCTCCCTGCCAGTGCCCATCCGTCCCGGGGCGACGACAAGCTTCGCCGTTCCTGTCTATTTCAGCCTCGAGCCCGGATCGTACCGGCTGGAATGGGACCTGGTGCGCGAGGGGGAGTTCTGGGGCCGCGACAAGGGCTGGGAGACCGCGACGCACTCTCTGCGCCTGCTGCCCCTTGCTTCTCCCGATTATCAGAAGGCCTGGCTGCCTACCTTTTGGGATACCGGCCTCGACCTGCTGGACCGCGAGCAGTACCTGCTGCGCCAGACCCTGCGCAACAACGAGGTGCGGTTGCAGGGAAAATTCTTCGGCTTCGCCGCCGGCAGCGACTACCCGCAGGTGTGGATTCGCGACACGGCGACCATGATGCCCTATGCCCGCTATTTCTACCCCCTGGACGACCTGCGGGGGATGATCGATCGCTTCTTTGCCGAGCAGACCCCGGCCGGGGAAATTCAGGATTGGGTCGATACGGTCGGGCGCTGCGACAAGAACACGGTCGAGAGCGACCAGGAGACCTCGCTGGTCCTGGCTGCCTTTCAGCTGGCTCTGGGCGATTCCTCCTGGTTGGCCGGAAAGATCGCCGGCGTATCCCGCCTGTTGCGGCTGGACATGGCCCTGGAATGGCTGTGGCTGAATCGGTTCGATGCCAAGCGCGGCCTCATCTGGAGCGGCTTCACCGCCGACTGGGGCGATGTCGAGCGCTCCTACGCCGACCAGCGCTCGATCAAGCTCTCCGACAGGTCGCAGCGCACGTTCTCCACTTACGCGCAATCGCTCTTTATCCAGGCGGCGGAGAAGCTGGCCCTGATGGCCGAGCGCCTGGGCGACAAGGTCATGGCCGGCAGGTGGCGGCAGCGCGGGAAGGCGATTGCCGCCGAGTGCCGCAAGCAGCTCTACCTTGCCGACAAGGGATATTTCATTGTCCACCGCGTCGAGAACAAGGACGATGTCCTGCGTTGGGAGCGCAATATCCTGGCCGTGGGCGGCAATGCCGAGGCCATGCGCGCCGGGCTGATGAGCAAGGCCGAGATCGCCCGCTTCCTGCGGGAGCTGGAGAAGCGGCTCGGTGAATACGGCCTGCGCACGGTCTCATTCACCCTGCTGCCCCCCTTTCCCGAGAACTTCTTCCCCCACCCGCTGCTGCGCATCCCCTGGAGCTACCAGAACGGCGGCGAGTGGGACTGGATCGGCGGCCGGCTGGTGTCGGCTCTATACCAGGCGGGGTTTCGCAAGGAGGCCGACAAGTATCTGCAGGAGATCGCCGCCAAGAACCTGGCCGACATGAACATCTTCGAGTGGTCTGACAAGACTGGCAACGGGCAGGGGGCTTCGTTCTACGCCGGCGCCGCCGGCGTCCTGGGCGAAGCCATTCTCCATGGATATTTGGGCCTCCAGGAAGATTTCGACCGCTACACCCTGCCGGCTTGGTCGGAGCGCTTCTCGCTGACGGTTGCCAATGAGGGCGACCGTTTCACTTTAAAAAATTCAGACCGCCTGATCGTCGATATAGCCGCTTTAAACAGAAAGGAAATCTGCATTTTGACCGCATCCGGGAAAAAGCGGATTTGCCTCGCGAAAAAAGGGAAGAGCGTCATTTCCAGGTAGACCGGATTATCTGGGAAGCTTCAGGGATTCCTTGATATACCCGATGATGTCGCCGTCGAGGACGCGCTGGATGTCGCCGCGCTCCAGCCCGCTGCGGTGGTCCTTGATGCTCTGGTACGGCTGCATTACGTAGGAGCGGATCTGGTTGCCCCAGGCGATGCCGCCCTTGCCGTCCTCGATCTTGTCCTTGACCTTCTGCTGGTTCTTCAGCTCCAGGTCGTACAGTTTGGAGCGCAGCATCTTCATGGCCCGGTCCTTGTTCTGGTGCTGCGAGCGCTCGCTCTGGCACTGCACCACGGTGTTGGTCGGCAGATGGACGATGCGCACGGCCGAATCGGTGCGGTTGACGTGCTGGCCGCCCTTGCCCGACGAGCGGTAGGTGTCGATGCGCAGGTCCTTGGCGTCGATGTCGACATGGATCGAGTCGTCGACCTCGGGGATGACGAAGACGGCGGCGAACGAGGTGTGGCGGCGCTTGTTGGCGTCGAAAGGCGAGATGCGCACCAGGCGGTGGACGCCGATCTCCTCCTTCAAGTATCCAAAGGCGAACTCGCCCTCGCAGCGCACGGTGACGCTCTTGATCCCCGCCTCCTCGCCGGCCAGGATGTCGGTGATCTCGGCCTTGAAGCCCATGCGCTCGCAGAAGCGCAGGTACATGCGCAGCAGGATCTCGGCCCAGTCCTGGCTCTCAGTGCCGCCGGCGCCGGGGTGAATGCTTAGAAATGCGTTGCTGGCATCGCGTTCGCCATTGAGGTAATGCTTGACCTCGGTCTCCTCGACGTACTCCTGGAAGCGGGCCATCTTTTCTTCCAGCTCGGGCAGCAGGTCGGGATCCTCGTCGATCAGCTGGAAATAGGTTTCCAGTTCCTCCATGGCAAAATTAAGTTTTCCATCCACCAGCAGAAAACTGTTCAGGATTTTTTTGTCCTTCTGCAGGCGGGCCGCTTCCTGGGGCTTGTTCCATATGGCGGGATCGGTCAGCTTGACGTCGATTTCCTTTATCTGGTCGGCTTTTTTGGCGATTTCAAAGAAACCCCCGGAGGTCGGAGGTCTTCTGCTTCAGTTCGGCGAACAGATTTTTTAGCTGAACAAGTTCCATGCGATGATTGTAGCGGGTTTCGCCTAGCCCGTCAAGGACTTGGCATTTGGCGTTCGGAAAGAAAAAGCTTAGACGGATTTGCCTGGGGAGCGGTTTTATACTATAATTTCAGCGTTTTTAGTGAAAAAACAAGGAAAAATGAAAGAAATCCTGGAACGAGTTCACCTCGTGCTGGTCGAGCCCAAGCAGCCGGGCAACATCGGCTCGGTGGTGCGGGCCATGAAGAATCTGGGGCTTTCCCATTTGCGTCTGGTCAACCCCGTCCCCTTTCGCGAGGAGGCCGTGCAGAAAAAGATGGGCTACCCCTCGCAGGAGATCATCGCCGC
>JAQUQF010000057.1 GCA_028749105.1 Acidobacteriota bacterium
CCAATGGCAACGGCGAAGTCAGGCTGACTTTCTATTGGCCGACACAGTATTATTCAGAGGAAATGTGGGTTCACGCCGTGCTGATGGTCGATGGCCGCGCCATGAAGGAATCCGAACAAGGCAACATCGGCAATATTCCACAGGATTTCATATCTCTCGCCATGTACAAGTCCGGCAATTAGGCGAGTGAAGCAACGACATAGTCCAAGACGCAAAGATTTTCGTCGTTGTTTTTGGGTCGCTGCCGCCAAGGGGGAGCGGTATGCCAGGTGACGGATTGCATGAGTCCGGCAAATGTGCTATGTAGAGGGTATGCGGTCTGAAGCGATCAAGAGGTAAAATTGGCCAATTTTCAGAACGAGCGGGAGCAGCTGGGGCAGTTGGAATGGCTGTTCCAGCAGAAGAAATTTGCCGAGGGCCTGGCCCGCGTCGAGCCCATTCTGATCGAGTTTCCCGCCTCCTTTCATCTGAAGTTCCTCAAGTTCAAATTCCTGCGCGAGTTGCGGCAAAACGGCGAGGCACTGCAGCTGTTGCGCCAGATGCACGCCATGTCGGGCGAAAACATCATGGTCGTGAAGGAACTGGCCGACCTTACTTTTCAGTTGAAGCAGTTTCCGGAGAGCCTGCTCTTTTATAAAAAGCTTCTTTTCCTGGATTCATTCAACGTCCAGGCGCAAGAACGGGTCAAGCTTATTCAGGGAATGCTCGCGGGCGGGGTCGCAGACCGCCTGGCCGACACGAAGGCCGAATTCCGGCCCGATGTTGCTACTTTTCGGCCCCAGCCGGCCGCTGCCAGGCCTTCGGCCGCGGCCGTGGAGCCGAAGCAAATCACCTTTGACCGCGCGGATGTAGTCCCGGCAAGCGGGGACGTGGCCCCTCAAAAGGGGGACATGGCTCCGGTGCCCCCTGCCATGAACGTTTCTCCATCCGAGGCCGAGGATCCGCATTTTCAGACGGAGAGTGCCGCTGAACTCTATTTCAAGCAGGGTTTGTACAGGGAAGCGCTGGCCGTTTACAAAAACCTGTTCGAAAAGACCGGCCGCACCGATCATTTCCTGAAGGTCAAGGCCATTCTACTGCTGCTGCGCACCGACCGCAGCAATCGCGTCATCGAGCGCCTGCAGAATTTCATGCATCTGCTTCAGCAAAGGGGAAGCCAAATTGTTTAAAGAAGTATTTGACGACATCCATGCCCACAATCCTGAAGTCTACCTGATCGGCATCTGGGGCAAGGACGGCCTTGAGCTGGATAAGGCCGTCTATTTGGCGCCTGAGGCCGACATGGACCTGATCGGCGCCGAGCTGGCCGAAGTAGTGGGCAAGCTGGACAACCTGGACCTCGATCGCGCCGGCTTCCAGATCGAGTATGCCTCTGGAAAATTCAGGATCCTGGTCCTCTCCCTGAACAGCAGCTATTTCCTGCTGGCCGTTTCCGGCAAGGACCTGATCTCCGGCAAGCTGAAGTTCTATCTGGACCTGAATAAGGACGGCATCATCAACCAGCTGTAAGCCTGGTTCTCCCTGCCGCCCGCTCGAGGAGTTTTGCCCATGGGTAATTTAAGAAAATTCAAGGTCATTCCCGACCTGCCGGAAAAGCTGAAGCCGCTGCTGGACATCGCCGCCAACCTGTGGCTGACGTGGAACCCGGAGGCCATCAAGCTGTTCATCACCCTGGACGGCGATCTCTGGGAAAAGAACCAGCACAACCCGGTGCGCATGCTGGGCGAAATAAGCCAGGAGAAGCTGGAGGAGCTGGCCCGCGACGATGGGTTCCTCAGCGAGGTGCAGCGGGTCGGAGATCAGCTGGAGCAGTACCTGCACCAGGTGCGCGGCATCAACCATGCCCAACAGACACGCATCGCCTATTTCTCCGCGGAGTATGGGTTGAGCGACACGCTGCCCATTTATTCCGGCGGCCTGGGCATCCTGTCAGGCGACCATGTCAAGGCGGCCAGCGACCTGAACTTCCATTTTTGCGGCGTCGGCCTGCTCTACCAGCTGGGCTACTTCCAGCAGTACCTGAACATGGACGGCTGGCAGCAGGATTTCTACCAGGTCAACGATTTTCACAACATGCAGGTCCAGGAGGTGAACCGGCCCGACGGCAGCCCGTTGGAGATCGAGCTGGAATTTCCGGGCCGCAAGGTCTTCCTCAAGGTCTGGCAGATCAAGGTCGGCCGCGTTTCCATCTACATGCTCGATTCCAACCATGAGAAGAACAGCGAATACGACCGCCGCCTCACGGCCCAGCTTTACGGCGGCAATCCCGAGATGCGCCTGCAGCAGGAGATCATTCTGGGCATCGGCGGCGTGAAAATGCTGGATGCCCTGGGCATCCAGGTAACCGCCGTGCACATGAACGAGGGCCATTCGGCCTTCACGTTCTTCGAGCGCGCCCGGATGCTGATGAAGGACAAGGGCCTGTCCTACGGGGAGGCAATTGAAGTGGTGCGCCAATCGAGCATATTCACGACCCACACCAATGTCCAGGCTGCCCACGACGTCTTCAGCCCCGAGATGATGAAGACCTACTTCGGTAACTACCTGCGCGAGTTCAATATCCCGCTTCATGACTTTTTGTACTGCGGCCGCGTTAACCCCGAAAACCACCAGGAGAGCTTCTCGATGACCGTGGCCGCCGTCAAGAACTCGGCCTTCGTGAACGGAGTCTCCACGCTGCACTCCGAGGTGTCCCGCGACATGCTGAAGAATCTCTGGCCGGCCGTTCCACCCGAGCACGTGCCCATCCAGCCCATCACCAACGGCATCCATATCCCCTCGTGGATCTCCTTCGAGATGAACGACCTGTTCGAGAGATACCTGGGCGGCAAGTGGAGCGATAAGCAGGATTACCGGGATTCCTGGGAAAAGGTGCAGAACATCCCCGATCCAGAGCTGTGGAGCGTGCACGAGATCCGCCGCCGGCGCCTGATCGCCTTCACCCGCCAGCGGCTGCAAAAGCAGCTCCTGGCGAAGGGCGCATCCAACCTGCTGATCAACGAGTCGCAGGAAGCCCTCAACCCGACGGCCCTGACCATCGGCTTCGCCCGCCGCTTCGCCACCTACAAGCGCGCCTACCTCATCTTCAAGGACAAGGAGCGGCTGCTGAAGATCCTGAACGATCCGGCGCGGCCGGTGCAGCTGATCTTTGCCGGCAAAGCCCATCCCCAGGATCAGGCCGGCAAGGAACTGATCAAGGACATCATCTCCTTCATGTCGGCCGAGCACTTGCGCGGCAAGATCGCCTTCATCGAGGACTACGACATCAACGTGGCCCGCTACTTGGTCTCCGGGGTCGACATCTGGCTGAACACGCCGCTGCGGCCGCTGGAGGCCTGCGGCACCTCGGGCATGAAGGCCGCCTGCAACGGTGTCCTCAACTTCAGCGTCCTGGACGGCTGGTGGGATGAGGCCTACGACCTGAAAAACGGCTGGGCCATCGGCAATCGCGAAGCCTACACCGACAAGGAATACCAGGACGAGGTCGAGAGCAAGGCCATCTATTCCATACTGGAGAAGGACATCATCCCCCTGTTCTACGAGCGCGGCTCCGACGGCCTGCCACGCGAATGGATCCGCATGATGAAGCATTCGCTGGTGACCATCGCCTCGCGCTACAACACCAACCGCATGGTCAAGGAGTACTTCAACAAATTCTACAGGCCCGCCTCGGAAAACTTCGCCCGGCTGAGCGCCGAAGATTTCCGGCCGGCCCGCGAGCTGGTCAAGTGGAAAAACCGCATGCGCGCGGATTTTTCCGCCCTGCGCATCGAGAACGTCCAGGCCGACACCGGGCGCACCTACAAGAGCGGCGAGAGCTTCCAGGTCCAGGCCGAGCTGTCCCTGGGCAAGCTGTCTCCCGAGGAGGTGCGGGTCGACGTGTACTTCGGCACCATCGTCGGCGAGGACGTGCTGCAGAATTCGGCCCTGGCGCGCCTGGGTGACGTGGAGAAGACCGGCGAAGGCCGCTTCCGCTTCAGCGGCGTCATCCCCTGCGCCCGCACCGGCAATTTCGGCTTCAAGCTGCGCGTCACCCCGTTTCACCCGCTCATGCTGGATCCATACGAGATGGGGCTGGTGCTCTGGGGTTGAGCTCGTAATTCGTAATTTGTGAATCGTGATTCGCAGCCGCTCAAGATCGCTCTCTTGTCGTTGTTCTTTCAAATTACGAATTACGAAATCGGGTTAGTTCTTGCTTAGCCGCTCAGGTTCCAAAAGCGATATATAGAACAGATCGTTGTTCAGGCCGGAAGGCAGCAAATAGCATCCATATTTGGCCTCTTTCAGACGATATCCGTATTTCCCCAGCATGGGAGCGATTGCCTCCGGCCGCAGGCCGCGGGCGATGGCGGCTTTTTCCACTACCTCCTCGCTTTCCTCGGCTAGAAAGGAGCACACGGCGTAAAGGATGCGGGCGCGCGGAAAACGGGTCGCCAGGCTGGCCAGCATCAGCTTTTGCTGGCCGGCGTTCGTGCGCACGGTTTCCGGGGTGATCTTGTTTTTAAGGTCGGGGTTCTTGCGCAAGGTGCCGCTCGACGTGCAGGGGGCGTCGAGGATGATCAGGTCGGCTGCCTCGCGCCCGGCAGGATAGCGCAGGACGTCCGCGGCAAAGACCTGGATTCCGTTCAGGCGCAAACGGCGGATATTTTGCTCCAGAAGACGCAGCCGCAGAGCGCTGATGTCACTGGCCCAGATCTTCAGGTCTGGGCGCAGGCAGGCCAGGGTCAGCGACTTGCCGCCCGGCGCGGCGGCCACGTCGCAGACCTCCTTTTCGGCTTTCGCGGCGGCCACGAAGGCGACGGCCTGCGACCCCGTGTTTTGCACATAGAAATCGCCGAGCTCCTCCGGCTTTTCGAGAACCTGGCCGGCGGCGGCGGTTTCGAAGCAGCCCAGCACCCTCAGTTCGCGGCAGGGGATGGCTGCGCCCTCCAGCATCTGGTGTGCCCGCTCCAGGCTCAGGCGCCCGGGATTGAAGCGCAGGTGAAACACGGGCTCGCGGTCAAGGTATTCCAGGTCTGCTTCA
This sequence comes from Acidobacteriota bacterium, assembly GCA_028749105.1. Taxonomy (GTDB): domain Bacteria; phylum Acidobacteriota; class Aminicenantia; order UBA2199; family UBA2199; genus UBA2199. The sequence goes on from JAQUQF010000057.1 coordinate 5,024, forward strand.
CCGCTGGCGTCGATGCGCCGCAGCCCGGCCAGAAGCAGCGGCGAGAGGGAATAGCGCAGGCTGGGGTCGTCCGAGCCTGCCAGTTGTTCGCCCACCTCGCGCTTGCGGCGCAGCAGCTGCCGCAGCACAGCGTTGACGAATGGCTTTTCCTTCCTGGCGGCGGCGTCCACCGCCTCGTTGACGACGGCGTACTCGGGGTAGGCGTCTGAGTACATCAGCAGGAAAACGGCGATCTTGAGCAGCACCTGGGTGGGCAAGGGCGGTTTCTGCCCCTTGTTCTTCAAAAACAGTCCAATGACATGATCCAGGGCGATGTCCTTGCGTGCTACCCCGTAGACCGTGCGCGTCAGTGCGCTCTTGTCGGCGCCGGCATAATCCTGCAGGAAACGCGCCAGCAGGAGCCGGAGATTGGCCTGCGGCTCCCGGTAATAGTCGAGCAGCACCGAGGCGGCAGGAGCCAGAAAATTCATGATAGCCTCGCGGGGAGACGATGGCCCAGGGAGAACTGCCAGGGGCTCATCGCCTTCTTGCCTTCGGGTTGAATGGCCGTGAGCTCCAGAACTGTCCCCAGTCCGCAGGCGACCTGCAGCCCGTGGGGCGAGAGTTCCAGAAGGTCGCCGGGCTGGCGCTGGTGGCTTTTTTGGGCAATAACCGCGCCCAGGACCTTGACCTGCTGGCCCTCCAGGGGAAAGTACAGCCCCGGCCAGGGGGTGAAGGCCCGCAGGTGATCATAGAGACGCCGGGCGGGCAACTGCCAGCGGATCAGCCCCTCCTCCTTTTTCAACGGCGGCGCATTCGTGGCCTGCGACTCGTCCTGGGGAACGGCCTGAGCCGTTCCGGAAAAAATCCGCTCCAGGGTGTCATGCAGAAAAGGGGCCGCCCGCTCGCCCAGCCGCTGCTGGTAGGCGGCAGTGGTGTCGTCGGGGCGGATCGCAATCTCCTCGCGTGCCCACACCGGTCCGGCGTCCATGCGGCTGCTGAGCTCGAAGATGGTGATGCCGCTGCGGCTTTCACCGTTCTGGATGGCCCGCTGCACCGGGGCGGCGCCGCGATAGGCCGGCAGCAGGGAAAAATGGACATTGATCGTGCGGAAGCGGGGGATTTCGCGGATCTCGCGGGGAATGAACTGGCCATAGGCCACGACCACGGCAATGTCGGGGGCCAGGCGGCGCATGGCCAGCTCCAGCTCGGGCTCGTCCATGTTCGGTGGCTGCAGCAGCGGCAGGCGGTTTTCGAGGGCGAATTGCTTGATCGCCGGGACGAGCAGCTGACGGTTGCGGCCGCCATGGCGATCGGGCTGGGTGACCACCAGGCGCAGCCGGGACGCCTTGTTCAGCTCCTTGGCGATGGGCAGGCCGATGGCCGCTGTCCCGAAAAAGACCAGGTCACCATTCGCCACTTTTTCTCTTTTGCTTGATCTCTTTGCGGATCAGGGAGCGCTTCAGGGTGGAGACGCGGTCGACGATCGTGATCCCGTCCAGGTGGTCGATCTCATGCTGCAGCACCCTCGCTTTGAGGCCATCGAACTCGGCGCGCAGCTCGCGACCGTCGAGGAGAATGCCCTGGAGCAGCAGGCGGGCGCCGCGGCGGATGGGCAGCGAATAGCCCGGAACCGAAAGGCAGCCCTCTTCGCTCGTCTCGTGCCCCTCCATCTCGATGATGCGCGGGTTGATGACCACCAGCAGCTCCTCGGGCTTTTCTCCCACCGAAAGGTCCACGGTGACCAGCTGCAGCGATTCTCCCACCTGGGGGGCGGCCAAGCCGATGCCGGGAGCCTGGTGCATGGTATGCGCCATGGCTGCGGCAAGATCGACGATATGCTGACTGATGTCGCGGATATCGGCGGCCTTGGTCTTCAGCACCTCTTCGCCGTATTTGCAGATTTTCAGGGGTTCCGCGTCCATGGCTGCATTATATTTTGTTATGCTGGGGCTGTCAACGATTCGGCTGACTCGCCCGCGGCGTTGGTCATGCGAAACATAAAATTGCAAATCGAGCCGCTTTGTGATAATTTCCGAGTCTGATTGTTTCTAGAGAAGACGTGGAGAGCCGCTTTGGGCAATGTCAAGATTTTATCTGAGAATGTATACCGCAAGATAGCCGCCGGCGAAGTGATTGAGCGCCCACTCTCCGTGGTCAAGGAGCTGGTGGAGAACGCCATTGATGCCGGGGCAACCGAGATCGCCGTGGAGCTGCGCGCCGGCGGCAAGGAGCTGGTGCGCGTCGAGGACGATGGCCGCGGCTTCGACGCCGACGACATCGAGGTTGCCTTTCAGCGCCACAGCACGTCCAAGCTGGTAGAACTCGAGGACCTGGACCGTCTGCTGACCCTGGGCTTTCGCGGCGAGGCGCTGCCATCGATCCTGGAGGTGGCCGACATCGACCTGGAGACTGCGGATAACGATGAGGGCCGAGGCTGGCATTGCGTTTTTCGCGACGGCTCTCTGTTGAAAAAGGGGCAGGTCCCCCGCCGCCGGGGCAGCGCCATTGCCGTGCAGCGCCTGTTCGCCAATTTCCCGGTGCGCCGCAAGTTCATGAAGAGCGACCAGGGCGAGCTGCGCCCCGCCAGCGCCTATTTGGAGACGGCCGCCCTGGCCCGACCCGCCATCGCCTTCACGCTGCGGCACAACGGCCGCACCGTTTTCCACTATCCCGCGGCAGCGAACCTGGCCGAGCGCATCTACCAGGTTTTCGGCAAGGAATTCCTCGACGGACTGCTGCCCCTGGATTTCAGCGACGGCGCCTACCGGCTCACGGGCTTCATTTCGGCGGCGCAGGCCGGCGTCAACGGCAGGAACAGGCAGTTCTTCACGGTCAATGGCCGGCCGGTCAGGGAGAAGACCCTGCAGGCTGCCTTCAACAATACGTTCCAGCCCTTTCTGGAGAAATCGCGCAGCCCGGCCGGCGTGATCGACCTCATCGCCCCGCCCGGCCAGATCGACGTCAACATCCATCCCATGAAGCTGGAGATCCGCTTCCTGGACAGCCAGCGCCTGTATCAGTTCATGCAGCGGGCCATCCACGCCGCCCTGGGCGGTCCGCTGCGCCCTCCGCTCCTCGCGGCCTCCGCCACCACCGCCGGAATGGAGCAGGGAAGCGTCATTCCGGCCATGGCCGCCGACCAGGATGGGGCCGGGATGCCGGATCTGTTTCCTGCGCGGCAAACGGCTGTGGAGGATGGCTTCCGCGTCCTCGGCCAGTACCGCGATTCGTACATCGTCGTCGAGCGCAGCGGCGAGCTCCTGGTGATCGACCAGCACAACGCCCGCGAAAGGGTGCTGTTCGAGCGGCTGCAGGCGGGCTATGGCAGCGGCGCCGCTCCGGCGGCCCAGGCCCTTTTCCCCCTGCTGCTGGAACTGACGCCGTCCGAACAGGCCGCCCTGGACGATGCCAAGATGGAGATTTTCCGCCGGGCAGGCTTCGACCTCCGGCGGCTGAGCGGCTCGGCCGTCGAGGTGAAGGCCTTCCCGCAATTCCTCAGCGAAGGGCGCATCCGCGAGAGCGTGCGCGCGGCCTTGCGCGAGTCTCTTGCCGGGGATGGGGCTGACGAAAGCCTCCTGGCCTCCCTGGCCTGCCACGACGCCGTCAAGGTGAACCAACGCCTGCTGCCCGACGAGATGCGCTCCCTGGTCCGTGACCTGTTTGCCTGCGCCAATCCCTATTTTTGCCCCCACCGCCGGCCGATCATCGTCACCCTGAGCCTGGAAGAGATCGAGAAGCGCCTGAAGCGCCGCTGAACCGCTGGCCGGGAAAGTGAGCAAGGGAATGCGCC
>JAQUQF010000058.1 GCA_028749105.1 Acidobacteriota bacterium
AAAAATCGGACATGGTGCCTCCTTAGATGTGCTCGATGTCCTTTTTGTTTTCCCCCGGCCCGGGTTCCTGCCTCTCGATCATCTTGCGGGCCGCGTCAATGCCGCCGACGCCGAAGGAAATGGCCAGGGCCAGGATGATGCCCCCGAAAATGATGGAAAAGGCGGCGATGACGATACCCGGTGCCAGTTGCAGCTGCTCCAGGGCCATGGCCAGAACGAACACCGTGAGCAGCAGGCGCACCGTCTCGGCCAGCAGCCTGGCATAGTGGTAGCCGCTGTTCACCGCCGCCAGCAGGACCGCACGGCCGAAGAAGGCGGCGATGATATAGCCGAAGACCAGGATGAACAGCGCCGAGAAGGCCCGCGGCAGGTAGAGGATGAAGCGCGCCACCAGGTTGTCAAAGACCTGCAGGTGCAGGGCGCTTAAGCCGGCCATGACGGTGCCGAGCACAAGGAACCAGAACACGAGCGAGGCAGCGGCTTCGGACGGCCGTCTCCACATGTCGGCCTTGCGCATCACGGCGGTCAAGCCCATGCGGTCGCTCCAGGCATCGAACTTGACGGCCTTCAGGAAGCGACGCAGCAGGCCGCGGAAGATGCGCGCCAGCAAAAAGCCGAGCAGGATGATCAGCAGCACAGCCAGGATGTTCGGCGCGAACTCCCTGAACTTGGCAAAAGCTTCCTGGACCGGCTCCCAAATTGTCCGTAAAAAATCGAGCACATTCCACCTCCCGCGCCAAGCTGCGAATGTCGAAAAAAATCGGGTACTGTATGGCGGTATTGTAACGGTTCGGAAAAGCGATTGCAACCCTGAAAAACGCGGGATACGAAACGAGGTCAGGACGGCCGGTTCTGCTCGTCGAGGTCGGTCTGGATCCTGCGCTCCAGGATCTTGTCAAAGGAGAAATCCTGGATGCCGAGATAATAGAAAGCCGATTCGATGAAGGCGGTTTCCGGGATCAGGCCGATCATCTCCACCCGGCGCACGGTGACGCCGAAACGCCTGGCTTCCGCACGCAGCATCTCCAGGACCCGGTACATGGGCATGGCCCGGTAGTTGGCGATGGTCACCGTGATCTGGGCCACCTTGTGCTCGCTGTCCAGGCCGGCGTAGGCGTTGACATGGGCCAGGCCGCCATTGGCGTGCTGGACCAGCCGGGCGATGTATTCGGCGACCGCCTCATCGGCAGTGTCCAGAATGGCCTCGAAACTGATCATGGGATAGCGGGCGCCGATGACGGTGGCGCCAGCGGCGGGATGAAAGGCCGCGGGACCGAAATCGGGCTTCCAGCGCGGGTCCTGCAGTTTTTTCTCCAGCCCCTCATATTCGCCTTCGCGGATGTTCTCGATGTAGCGGCGCATGGGAAAGCGCGCCGATTCGCCGTACAAATAGACCGGGATATTGAATTCCTGCGCCACTTTCTCGGCAAAATCGACCGACATGGCGACGGTCTCTTCCAACGTGGCCTCCTTGAGCGGCACGAAGGGGAAAACATCGACGGCGCCGAGGCGCGGGTACTCGCCGCGGTGCCGGCGCATGTCGACATGGGCCAGGGTCTCGCGATAGAGAATGAGGCCGCCGGCAAAGATCGCTTCCCGGGGGCCGGTGAAGGAAAAGACGGTGCGGTTGCGCACGCTGTCGCGGGACGTATCCAGGACCACCAGGTTCTTGACGGCCTGCAGCTTCTCAACCAGGCTGGAGATGAATTGCTGGTCATTGCCTTCCGAGATGTTGGGCACGACGGAAATGATCTTGCTCATGGTTGGCTCCTTGGCGGGTTTTACAAACTGGCCATGTCGGAACGGGCGATCTCGACCATCGCAATCCCTTCGGCCACATTGTCCCCTTTCTTGACGAAAATCCTCTTGACCGTGCCGTCGCTGGTGGCCTGGATCTGGTTCTCCATTTTCATGGCCTCCATGACGATGATATTCTGCCCAGCCTTGACCTTCTCCCCTTCCCGGACCTTGACGTCGATGATCAGCCCGGGCAATGGCGCCTTGACCATGCTGGATGCTTCTCCGCTGACGGGAGCGGAGGCTACCGGGGCCGCGGGGGCCGGGGCGGCACCGATCGCCGGCTGCGCCAGGGGGGCGACCGGCCGGGCTTCCGCCGCCATGACGGCTACGGGCATCAACTTCCCCAAGCCGAGCTGCTTCAAATCAACGCGAAACTCCCTGCCGTCGACCTGGATCAACGCGTACTCGGCATTGATCTCGCCGACCTCGGCCCGGTACTCCTTATTGTTGATGGTCAGCACGTATTCGCTCATGTTAACGGACTCCTTGATAGGGACGGACCAGCAGCCGTCCGCATTCGCTCCAACCTTGCCCTTGGCCTCCCGCCGCGAAGGTGTAGCTTCGGCCCTGCAGGGCCATGAACATCTTCACTTCGACGGCCAGGACAGCGGCGATGACGGCGACGATCTCCGGTTCCAGTATTTCGGGCGCCGGGGGCTGAACCGCTACCGCCGGCGGGACCTGATCCGGGACCGCGGCTTTCTGCTTGCGGCCGGCCAGCCAACCCCGCAGATTCTTTTTCATGCTCAATTTATGCTCTCCCTGCTACAACGGGATGTTGCTGTGCTTCTTGGGCGGATTGGCGTCGCGCTTGGCGGCGAGCATCTCCATGGCCTTGATCAGGCGCAGCCGCGTGCCGGCCGGCTCGATGACGTCGTCGATGTACCCCTTTTTTGCCGCGCTGTAAGGATTGGCGAACAGGTCGCGGTAGAGGTCCTTCAATTCATCCCTTTTCTTGGCCAGGTCTTCGGCCTTTTTCAGCTCCTCGCTGTAGATGATCTCCACGGCGCCGTCGGGCCCCATGACCGCGATCTCAGCCGTCGGCCAGGCCAGGTTGACGTCGCCGCGGATGTGCTTGGAGCTCATGACGCAGTAGGCGCCGCCGTAGGCCTTGCGCACGATGACCGTGACCTTGGGCACCGTGGCCTCGGCAAAGGCGAACAGCAGCTTGGCGCCATTGCGGATGATGCCGTTGTACTCCTGGTTGGTGCCGGGCATGAAGCCGGGGACGTCCTCGAAGATGACCAGCGGGATATTGAAGGCGTCGCAGAAGCGGACGAAACGCGCCGCCTTGATCGAGGCGGAGTTGTCCAGCACTCCGGCCATGACCTTGGGCTGGTTGGCCACGATGCCCACGGACCTCCCGTTCAGGCGGGCGAAGCCGGTGATGATGTTGGCGGCGAACTGGGGCTGGGTCTCGAAGAAATCGCGGTGATCCACCACCAGGGTGATGATCTCCTTCATGTCGTAGGGCTTGTTGGGGTTGTCGGGGACCACCTCGTTCAGCTTCGCTTCCACGCGATCGAGCGGGTCGCTGCAGGACTGGGCGGGCGTCGGAACGGTGTTGTTCTGGGGCAGGAAGGAAAAGAGCCGGCGCAGCCCCTCGAAGCAGGCGTCCTCGTTGGCATAGACCAGGTGGGCCACGCCGCTCTTGCTGGCGTGGACGCCGGTGCCGCCGAGCTGCTCGGTGGTCACCTCCTCCTGGGTCACCTGCTTGACCACCTTGGGGCCGGTCAGGAACATGTAGGAAGTTTTTTCCACCATCAGGATGAAATCGGTGATGGCCGGCGAATAGACGGCGCCGCCGGCGCAGGGGCCGAGGACCAGGGAGATCTGCGGCACCACCCCCGAGTAGAGGACGTTGCGCAGGAAGATGTCGGCGTAGCCGGCCAGCGAATCGACCCCTTCCTGGATGCGGGCGCCGCCAGAATCGTTGATGCCGATCACCGGCGCCCCGACCTTGGCCGCCATCTCCATGACCTTGACGATCTTCTCGGCGTAGGCCTTGGAGAGCGAGCCGCCGAAAATGGTGAAGTCCTGGGAGAAGACAAAGACCAGCCGGCCCTGGATGGTGCCGTAGCCGGTGATCACGCCGTCGGTCAGCGGCTGGTTCTTCTGCATGTCGAAGTCGCTGCAGCGATGGGTGACGAACATGTCGAATTCCTCGAAGCTGCCGGCGTCGAGGATCTTGCCGATGCGTTCCCGCGCCGTGTACTTGCCTTTCTCGTGCTGGCTGGCGATCCGCTTCTCGCCGCCCGCCAGCCGGGCTTTTTCCTTGCGCGTCACCAGGTCAAGCAGTTTTTTATCGAGCGCCATCGTGCCTCCGTTCTCCAAACCGTTTTGGCATAGCCTCACTTATAGACTTCATCCAGAAGGTCTCAAGGCTTTCGCAGCTATTGGTTGTTTATTCTAACACTTTTTTCCCTGAATTTCAATTTCCTTGCCAGAGACATGGGCCGGATTCGCCTGCGACCATCGCGCCCGAAGCGGAATTTTATTCGCTTGCCGAATTTGCCTCGGAGCTGACCATCAAAGTCATCAGCCGGGATTTGCTTTTCACGCTTTTGATCATGCCGTTCGGGAAGTCAACGACCCAGGACCCGGATTTGGCAGAGAAGTCCCCCGTCCAGATCACCTTGATGTCTTCTCCGAAGATGGCATCCAGGAATTTTCCTTGCGCCCCCTTGGTGTTTTGCAAAAGAGATGCGGCTTCCTCGATCGTCGGCAGGCGCCAGCCTGTGATTCCCCCATACTGGACATGATTCAGGGATTCGATCCAGCTGATGGCCTTGCTCAAATTCATCTTGACCAGATTCCGCTGCCGCATCCAGACAAGATTCGTGGAGCGGTCAAGAATCAAGTTCAATCCTCCGGCATTTCTGACTTCATACTGATGCTGGAAATCCCCCCCTGGATTCCTTTCGGCATCAAACATGTTTTTGGCCGCCAACATTTCAGATATTTCCCCCTCTTCCAGAGAACGGTATTCACGCCGCAGCCGGGGGGCAAGCGCCGCGGCTTTGCCGGCGGCACGGCTCGCTTCCTCGATCGGCGGAGAGGCTTGATTGCCTGACTTGGCGGCGGATTTGCCCGTATTGAGCTTGATCGGGGTTTCGGGGAGAGGCGCAAACGCCTCCTGGGGGACAGATGGGAGAGCAGGGGGTCCGGCCTGGGGAGCAAGGGCCGCTTTCATGGCAACCGGCTCCACCTGTTCCAAGCCGCTGCCCGGTTTTTTCCTGAAGCTGAAAAAAACAAGAACAAGCGCCAACCCGATCATGGCGATCGTTGAAAACAGAACCAGCTGAGTTTTGGGAGCGGGAACCTTCCTGGTCCGCCTGTTCTGGCGGGGATTGACCTTTCGCTTCGGTTTTTTGGGAGCCTTTTTCTCGACCCGGAGTTTGGCGTCGCTGCGCTCCTTGTTCGCGACCTCTGCCTGCGCCGGGGGATTGTCCTGGCCGGCAAGGGCGGAATCGGCATTCAGACTTTCCCGGGCGTATTCCTTTTGCAGCAGCTTCAGCAGTTCCTTCTTGGCGTACTTGTCCCCCTTGGCCGCCGCTTTTTCGTACCACTTCATCGCTTCCGGAATGTTTTTCTCCACCAGCAAGCCATCGCGAAATATGTCCCCCATGGCGCTGTCGGCCGGAGTCCTGTTTTCCCTGGCTGATTTTTGAAACCAGACAAGCGCTTTCTTATGGTCGCGTTCGACCCCCACGCCGTCCCGGTACATGGCTCCCACGCAGCGCTGGGCCTCGACATTGCCCAGCTCGGCTGCTTGCAGGTAAAGACCGAACCCCCGCCTCAGATCTTTCTCCACGCCCCTCCCCTGGCAGTACATGGCGCCCAATCTGATCTGGGCCAGCGCGGCTCCTTCCCGGTCCTTGTCCTGTTCGGCCGATTTCAGATAGCAGGCGATCGCCTTGCGGGGACTTTGGTCAACGCCCAATCCGTTCAGATAGAGGTCTCCCAGCAGGATCTGTCCGAGAGCGCTCCCCTGGGCGATCGATTTTTTGTACCAGTCCAGCGCCTTCTGGATATCCGGCTCGACCCCCAGCCCCTTCTCAAGCATGTGCCCCAGATTGGCCTGAGCATCGCCGTTGCCCTGCTCGGCCGATTTCTGATACCAGGCCAGCGCCTGCATGTAGTCACGGTCCACTCCCAGGCCAAGCAGGTATATCCTACCCAGTTGCGCCTGGCTGACCGCATTGCCCTTTTCGGCTGATTCGAGATAGAATTCCAGCGTTTTTTTGCTGTCTTTCCCGTCCCTCACTCCGGCCAACTGTATCCTCCTTGCGGCACTTGGCAATAAGTATTCTCCTTTTCAAGTCAATTGTAAATACAATAAAATTCTGCCTGCCGCCACCAGAAAAAAACAGCGTTTTCCAAATCGCTATCCCCTGCCAATGCCAGGGCAGGTCCATGGACGCCAAAAACAAACGCGTTGACAGGAGGCGGGGAAAGCGATAGGATAGGACCTCGCTTGCGAGGAAAAAAATGGAAGGACTTTTCATCGGCTTCACCGCGATCACCTGGAGGCAGCTGCTGATGATGGCCGTCGGCGGCCTGCTGATCTACCTGGCCATCAAGAAGGAATACGAGCCGGCGCTGCTGCTGCCCATCGGCTTCGGCACCATTTTGGTCAACATCCCCTTCTCTTCGGTCCTCGACCAGATAGAGGGCGGCCAGCAGATCGCCGGGGCGCTGTCTATTTTTTTCCGTGCCGGCATCCTGACCGAAATTTTCCCGCTGCTGATCTTCGTGGCCATCGGCGCCATGATCGATTTCAGCCCACTGTTCCGCAAGCCCATTTTGCTGCTGTTCGGCGCCGCCGCCCAGTTCGGCATCTTCTTCACCATGATGGCCGCCACCCTGTTGGGTTTTGACCTGAAGGAGGCCGCCGCCATCGGCATCATCGGCTCGGCCGACGGCCCCACCTCCATCTACGTGGCCAGCCGCTTCGCCCGCAACCTGCTGGGCCCCATCTCCGTAGCCGCGTATTCCTATATGGCCCTGGTGCCCATCATCCAGCCGCCGGTGATCAAGCTGCTGACCAGCCGCGCGGAACGGACGATCCGCATGGACGGCAACCAAAAGACGATATCCAGGACCACCCTGGTCCTGTTCCCGATCCTGGTCACTGGCCTGACCGGGATGTTCGCCCCCACCGCCGTCGCCCTGATCGGGTTCTTGATGTTCGGCAACCTGGTGCGCGAATGCGGCGTCCTGAACAAACTCTCGCTCGCCGCCCAGAACGAGCTGGCCAGCCTGGTCACCCTGCTTCTGGGCATCACCATCGCCTCGACCATGACCGCCGACCGCTTCCTGCAGGTCACCACGCTGTTCATCATCGGCCTTGGCCTGTGCGCTTTCATATTCGATACGGCCGGCGGCGTGCTCTTTGCCAAACTCTTGAATCTGGCGCTGAAAAAGAAAATCAATCCCATGATCGGGGCGGCCGGCATCTCGGCCTTCCCCATGTCGGCGCGCGTGATCCATACCATGGGCCTCAAGGAGGATTCCTCCAACTACCTGCTGATGTATGCCGTCAGCGCCAATGTCTCGGGGCAGATCGGCTCGGTCCTGGCCGGCGGCCTGATCCTGGCCCTGGTCCACTAAAGGGAGGACGCCATGTCCGAAGCGATGCGCATGATCTTCCAGCAGGCGCTGGCCGTTACCGGCAAGGGCATGCTGGCGCTGTTCGCCTTCATGTTCCTGTTCTACGTTCTGCTGGTGGTGGTCGACAGAATATTCCCCGGCAAGGAAAGCGCAAGCAGCGATTGAATCCGGATTGGTTTTCGCTAGTCCGCGAGCCCCTTATCCATTTCCGCCCTGACCCTGGCGATGGTTTCCAGGACGCTGGCGCACATGTTGCGCGCCTGGGCGCGGGTCTCGCTGCGATAGGAGCCGGCCGGCATTTCCTGGGTGTTGATCAGCACGTTGTAGAGCGCGCCCTCGGCGCACAAGGCGGCGGCCAGGCCGGCGACGCCGGCATCGGAGAGCGAGTTGCGGTTGCCCTTCCCGGCCACGGCCAGGGCCAGCTCGGCTGCGGTGCGCGACTGCTCCAGCACCGTGAACGGCACCAGGGTCGCCCCCCGGGTCGCCTCGTCGATGGCCGCCTGGCGGGCGCTCTTCTCCTCGTCGCTCTTCTTGGGCAGGGCGAAGGCGGCCATCAAGCGGTTGAAGGCCTCGGTGTCCTTGTCGATGGCCTCGATGAAGAAGTCCTTCAACGGCTGCGCCTTCTCGGCGACGATCTCCATCTCGCTGCGCACCGCTTCGTAGCCCTTCTTGCCGAACGTCAGGTTGCCGACCATGGCGCTCAAGCCCGCCGAGAGGGCGCCGTTCAGGGCGGCGATGCTGCCCCCGCCCGGAGCCGGCGAGTCCGAGGCCAGCTCGGCGCAGAACCCGACCAGGTCCATGGAGGCTAGAGGGCCTTTCCTGCGGAAGCGGTATTCGATGATCTTGTGCTCGGGCTTGAACGGGGAGATCTCGGCCAGGCCCAAACTCTGAACGGCGATGCGCACGAGCTCCCTTTCATCGACGCCCTGGCAGCCGCCCTGCTTGCGCAGGAAGTGGCGCCCGACACTCAGCAGCGCCTCCAGGGGAATGAGGCCGACCAGCTCGCTGCCGGTCACGCGCACTCCGAACTCGGCAGCCAGGCGCTCGGCCTCCTCGAAGACCCGGTACAGCGGGGTGACCTTATAGTTGAGCAGGTTGACCGAGATCTGGGCCATCTGGTACTCGGGAATGTACCAGCCCACGGCGCGCACGGCCTTGAGCGTGCCGGGAATCGTCTCCTTCTCCCCGGTCTGCGGGTTCTTGACCGTGTAGCCCTTCTCGCGCATGCGGTTGGCGATCTCCTTGGCCAGCTTGATGTTGCGCGTATTCAGGTTGACATTGTAGGCGATGAGGAATTCGCGGGCGCCGATGACAGTGGCGCCGGCCTTGCTGTTG
>JAQUQF010000059.1 GCA_028749105.1 Acidobacteriota bacterium
GGATGCGGCCCATGCTGTGGCTGGGGCCCAGCATGTTGTTCAGGGCGACTTTGCCCAGGCAGACGATGACCTTGGGCCTGAGGACGTCGATCTGCCGCTGCAGGAAGGGCAGGCAGGCGTCCACTTCATCCTTCAGGGGCTCGCGGTTGTTGGGCGGCCGGCACTTGACGACGTTGCTTATGAACACGCCTTCCCGGGTCATGCCCATTTTCTGGATGATCTTGTCCAGCAACTGGCCGGCCTTGCCGATGAAGGGGCGGCCGAACTGGTCCTCGGTCTCGCCCGGGCCCTCGCCGACGAACAGGATGTCGGGGCGGTTGCAGCCCTCGCCCGGGACGTAGTGGGTCTTGGTCTCGTGCAGCCGGCAGCGGCGGCACTGCAGGATCTCGCGGTTCAGCCCGGCCAGGCCGGGGCGCGGGTCGCTTCCCGGCAGGTGCAGAAACTCGGCCCCCATCTCCTGGAAGAACGTCAGGACCGCGCGCAGCTCATTCATGGCCGCTTCTCATTCCCCGGGGCGAAGTGGCCGGCCAGGGCGATGATCTCGTCCCAGATGCGGGCGGCAAGAAGCGCCTTGCTCGTCTTCTCGAGCTTTTGCACGCCGTCGGGCCGCACCAGGAAGACCTGGTTCTCGGCGCAGCCGAAGGCGGGGTTGGCCTCCGATATTTCATTCAGGACCAGCAGGTCCAGGTTCTTGGCCTGCAGCTTCTTCTGGGCGTTGGCGAAGATGTCCTCGGTCTCGGCGGCGAAGCCGACCAGGAGCTGGCCGCGGCGCTTGCTGCGGCCGGCCTCGAGCAGGATGTCGGGATTCTTTACCAATTCCAGGGTGAGGCGCTCGCCGCTCTTTTTCATCTTCTCGGGGTAATATTTCACGCTGCGGTAGTCGCTGACCGCGGCGGCCATGATGATCACGTCGGCCTGGCGCACATGCTCGTTGACGGCGGCGCGCATTTCCAGGGCGGTTTCCACCCGGACGACTTCAACGCCTTCGGGGATCCAGACCGTCGGACCGGTGACAAAGGTGACCGGTCCGAGGTCGCGCGTCCGCGCCTCCATGGCCAGGTGGTAGCCGCTCCTTCCCGAGGAACGGTTGGAAAGGAAGCGCACCGGGTCGACGGGCTCGATCGTGGGGCCGGAGGTGATGAGGATCCTGCTAAACACGGGAGAGCTTTAGGCAGTGGTCGTAGATGGTGGCGGCGTCGGGCAGGCGGCCCCGGCCGGTCTCGAGGTTGGCCAGCTGCCCCAGCGCCGATTCCATGACCTCGACGCCGCGGCCGCGCAGCCGGGATATGTTCTCGACAACGGCCGGGTTCTCCAGCATGTGGGTGTTCATGGCCGGCGCCACGACCACGCGCCGGTAGAAGGCGCAAAACACGGTCGACAGCAGGTCGTCGGCGATGCCGTTGGCCATCTTGCCGATGATGTTGGCGGTGGCCGGGGCCACCAGCAGCAGGTCGTTGTCCCTGGCCAGATTGATGTGCAGCAGGGGATCCTGGCCTTCGGCGAACATCTCGCTGAACACCTGGCCCGGGGCGAAGGTGGCGAACGCCAGCGGGGCGATGATGCGCGTCGCCGCCCGGGTCATGACCACCGAGACTTCGTGGCCGTTCTTTTGGAAAAGGCGCAGGATGTCCATGGCCTTATAGGCGCCGATGGAGCCGCTGACCCCGAGTATGAGCTTCATTTTTTCCTCCGCAGGAGTTTTTTGACGTCGTCGTTGCTGCGCGCGGTCTGGCGGCAGAAGGCGACGTACAGGCAGCTCAGGTCGGAGAGGGCCGATGCCAGCTCGTCGTTGACTACCAGGTAATCGTAGAGCTCGTAGGTGCGCAGCTCCTTCAGGGCGGCGGCCAAGCGCCGCCGGGCCTCGCGGTCCAGCTTCCCCTGGCGCAGGAGCAGCCGCTTTTTGAGCGCGGCCAGGGTGGGCGGGACCACGAAAATGGCCATGGCCTCCGGGAATTGGTGCTTGATGGCAAGCGCCCCCTGGGAGTCGATGTCGAGGACCAAGGTATGCCCCCTGCCCGACTTGGCGCGGATCTCACTCCAGCTCGTGCCGTAGCGATGGCCGTGGACCTCGGCCCACTCGGCGAATTGGCCGGCGCGCGCCATGCGTTCGAAGCGCGCCTCCGAAACGAAGTGGTAATCCCTGCCGTCGGCCTCGGCCGGCCGCGGCGGCCGCGTCGTATGCGAAACCGAAAACTGCAGCTCGGGGAATTCGGCCAGCAGCATGGCGATCAGGGTCGACTTGCCGCAGCCTGAAGGACCCGAAATGACGATGATGTTGCGCATGGGCGGCGTCCTACTCGATGTTCTGCACCTGCTGCCGGATCTTCTCGATCTCGCGGCGGATGAGCAGGATCTGCTGGTGGATCTCCATGCTGTTGGTCTTGGCGGCGATGGTATGCGTTTCGCGCTGCATCTCCTGGGTGAGGAAGTCGGCCTCCTTGCCCCGGGCGGCGACGCCCTTTTCCAGCAGCAGGCGCTTCAGCCGCTGGGCGTGCGTCTGCAGCCGGTTGACCTCTTCAGCGATCGAGGCCTTGTCGGCGCTGATGGCCGCCTCCTGGACGATGCGCTTCGCGTCGATGGGCAGGTCCTTGAGGAACCTGGCGATCTTCTTGCGGTAGGTGGGGAGGGCATCCTTCTCGCACTCCCTCTCGAGGGCGCGCAGGGCCTTGATCAGATCCGCGATCAGGGTGATGCCGGCGAGCAGGTCTTCCCGGATGCAGAGGCCCTCCTGGCGGCGGCTCTCCAGAAAGGCGGCGAAGACCTTGGCGATCGCCCGGCGCACGGCGGCCTGCTCCTTCGCTCCCAGACGCTCCGGGTCGTGGTCCAGGCGGAAAAGCATGGGCAGCTTGAGCAGGGAGGCGAGGGGCTGGCCCTGGCCGTACTTCTCCTGCAGCGGCGCCAGGCGCTTCATGACCTCCTCGAGCAGGGGGGTGTTCAGCCGGATGTCCCAGTGGGCGGGGCCTTCGGGGAACAGGTCCAGGACGATCTCGACCTTGCCCCGCTGCAGCTTTTCCTTCAGCAGCTCGCGGATGTACCTCTCGCTGGCGGCCGTCATGCCGCTGCCCTTGAAGCTGGTCTCCAGGTAGCGGTTGTTGTAGGACTTGAACGAGACGAAAAGGGAAAAATCCCTAAAGTTATAGCGCCCCTGGGCGAATCCGGTCATGCTTTGCATGGCTCACATTATAATATTCATTTCCGGGAATTGCAAATTGTACAGGGAATAGTAGAGGCCGCGCTTCTTGAGGAGCTCGCGGTGGCTGCCGCTCTCCTTGATCTCGCCGTTCTCGATGACCAGGATGCGGTCGGCCTCGATGATGGTGCTCAGGCGGTGGGCGATGACGAACGTGGTGCGGTTCTTCATCACGTCGTCCATGGCCTCCTGGATCAGCTTCTCCGACTCCGAGTCCAGCGAGGAGGTGGCCTCGTCGAAGATGAGGATGCGCGGCTGCTTGAGCACGGCGCGGGCGATGGAGATGCGCTGGCGCTGGCCGTTGGAAAGGAAGATGCCGCGCTCGCCGACCACGGTCTCGTACTGCAGCGGCAGCTCGGCGATGAAGTCGGCGGCGCGGGCGACGGCCGCGGCGCGCTGCACGTCTTCCGGCAGGTAGCGCTTGCGCCCATAGGCGATGTTGTTCAGGATGGTGTCGTTGAAGAGGAAGACGTCCTGGGTGACCAGGCCGATGTGCTCGCGCAGGGATTTCAGGGTGATGGCGCGGATGTCGCGGCCGTCGATGAAGATCTCGCCGCTTTCCGGGTCGTAGAAGCGCAGCAGCAGGTTCATGATGGTCGTCTTGCCCGCGCCGCTGGCGCCGACCAGGGCCACCATCTCGTTGGGCCGGGCCAGGAAGGAGATGTTCTTGAGGACCGGCACCTCGGGATTGTAGGCGAAATGAATGTCCTTGAATTCGACCTCGCCGCGGATGCTCTTCAGCTCCACGGCCGAGGTGCGGTCGCGGATGGGGTTCTCGGTGGTGATGATCTGGCGCACGCGTTCCCAGCCGGCCTTGCCCTGCTGGTAGTCATTGTGGGCCGTTGACAGGCGCTTGATCGGGGCGTACATCATGAACAGCGCCGTCAGGAACGAGGTGAACTGCCCGGGCGAGAGGGTGCCGCGGGCGATGCGGTTCATGCCGACGGCGAACAGGCCGGCCGCCACCAGGCCGCCGATAATGTCCATGACCGGCGCCGCCAGCGAGTAGGCCAGGGCGATCTTGGCGTTGATGCGAAAGTGCTTCTGGTTGAGCTGGCGGAACTTGTTGATCTCGAACTCCTCCATGTTGTAGGCCTTGACGATCTTGTTGCCCATGGCCGACTCGCTCATGAAGTTGCCCAGGTCGCCGATGGTCTCCTGCGACTGCAGGCCGCGCTTCTTCACCTTGCGGCCGAAGTAGACCAGGGGCACCGCTGCCACCGGGATCAGCACCAGGGAAAGGGTGGCCATCTCCCAGTCCTGGAAGAAAACCACGGCCAGCAGCCCGGCCAGGGTCAGCGTCTCGCGGATGTAGACCGCCAGGGTCTCGGCCACGGCCAGCTTGATCTTCTCGATGTCGTTGGAGATGCGCGACACCAGGTCGCCGGTGCGCGCCTTGCTCAGGAAGTCGATGGATTGGTGGATCAGGTTGCGGTAGAGCCGGTCGCGGATGTTGCGCACCACTTTCAGCCCCAGCGTCTTCATCGAGTAGAGGGAGAGGAACGAGAAGACCGCCTGGCCCAGGAAGGCCAGGAACAGCAGCTGGGGAAGGATCAGCACCAGCTGGTCCTCCCTGACGCCCAGGGTCCTCATGATCAGGTTGCGGACGAACCGGCTCTTGGCCGCCAGCTTGCCGCCCCCCTGGATGAACAGCTCGTCGATGACCGGCTGGATGATGGCGGCGAAGAAGGCGGTGAAGGCCGCCACCATGGCCATGAAGAGGAGGGCCAGGGCGAAGCGCTTCAGGAAGGGGCGGAAATAGGAGTACAGCGAGTTTTCTTCGCCCATGCTCGCGCTAGGCTTCGCTCTTCTTTTCCCTGGGCGGCTCGGCCTTTTTTTCGGCCGCAGCGGCTTCGGCGCCCTTGGCTTTGCGGGTAAAGAGGAAGAAGAACAAAGGCGAGAGCATGTAGGAGAAGGTCAGGATGGGGATGGTCGTGTCGGGGAACATGATCAGGCAGCTGATGACGAGCGCCAGCAGGAAAAGCGTCCTCAGGCTGTTCTTGATGACGAATTTCTTGACCGTCCGGTACTTGACGTTCGAGATCATCAGCAGCGCGACCAGCAGGGTATAGAGGGAAAAGAGGAGGATGCCGATCTTGTTCTGCGGCGGCCGGCCGTCCAGCAGCAGGATGACCGAGCAGATGGCCAGCGCCCCGGTGGGGATGGGCAGGCCGATGAAGATGTTGGCCGGGATGACCTGCGCCTCCTTGAACACGTTGAAGCGGGCCAGGCGGATCAGCCCGGCGCTCAGGAAGACGAAGCTGACGATCGCCCCGGCGTGGGGATAGCCGGATTGAAAGCCCCACTTGAAGGCCAGCATGGAGGTGACCAGGCCGAAGGTCACGGCGTCGACCAGCGAGTCGAGCTGCACGCCGAAATTGGACTCGGTCTTGGTCAGGCGGGCGATGGTGCCGTCGAAGCCGTCCATGATGACGCTGGCGGTGATGTAGTAGATGGCGAGCTTGAAATTCTGCCTGGCGCCGACGATGTGGATCAGCGCCTGGTAGCCCAGGAAGAGGTTCAGCATGGTGAACATCGACGGCAGGAAGGCGATGCTGGTCAGGGCGGAAATTGCGGGCTTCTTGATCCTCTTTTTCTTCATGTTCCTCGGCAGGGCCCTGCGGCCCGCTCCCTCCAGTGGATTTTCGCCGGCCATGTCAGGCCTGCTGCTTGCGGAAGGAGCAGATGCGCTTCTGCATGGCGTCCTTCAGCTGCAGCTTTTCCTTCTTGATGTTCCTTTCGGCGATGCGCTCGTCCTCGCTCTTGCGCTTGTTGCGCAGGAGCGCCTGAAGCTTTTCCTCGAGCTCCTGGTGCTTGACGAAGAGCAGCTTGAACTCGCTGTCCTTCTCAATCAAGATCTCTTTTATTCTTTGCTCCTCCATCCTTTGTTCCTTTGGCCTTGATTTCCTTGTGGTTGCGGCAGTATTTCAGATAGGACTGCAGGTTCCTGTCCTTGCCGATGATCGACATGGTGGTGACGATCGACTCGATGAAATTCTCGTCCAGGACGTTGGTGACGATGTAGTCGAGGCCCTTGGCGATGGCCAGCGAGACGAAGTAGGAGGCGATCATCTGGCGCTTGGGCAGCCCCTCGGCCAGCAGCGTCACGTTGGCCATGGTCTTGACCTGCGGGAAGTCCAGCTTGAACAGCTCCAGCGTGTCCAGGAAGACGCGGCCGCTGTTGCAGTCCTCCTCCAGGGGGCGGATCAGGGGGTCGAGGAGGATGTCCTGGCGCTTCATGCCGCGGTCGAGGAGGTAATCGATGTATTTCTGCGCGATCAGCAGTGACTTTTCCGGTGTGTTCGAATGGTTGTTGCGCTTGTCCTTGATCAGGGCGATGAGCTTGGCGTTCTTGGCCATCACCGTGTCGATGAGGAAGTCGATCTTCTCGATGTCGTATTCCACGGCGCCGACGATCATCGGGTTCTTGGAGATCAGCAGCGCCTGCTTCAGGGCCTCGACGTTTTCGCTGACGACCACCAGCTTGGCGCCCAGTTTCTCCAGCATGGGGATGATCTCGCGCAGGAAGGGGGTCTCGTTGTGCAGCAGCGACAGGGCGTTGAGCTCGATGTACTCGGCGCCGGCCTCGATCTGCGTCCGGGCCTCCTTGCGGATGAACTCGAAGTCCTTCTTGTTCATGCGGTCGAGGACCTTCTTGTTGGCTGAATTGAGCTTGTTGCCGACAATGGTTGTCATGGTTTTTCCCGCTTTCCCCTTTCCCGTGTATTAGGCATAGAAAAATTCATCAGCGGTGGAAAAATGGGGCGAATCGCCCTGCTCCGAGGTATTCAGGAACTGAAGAATCGTCTTTCCGGGCAAAAAATACCTCCCTGCACGGTGCCAGACGCTAGGATAGCAGATTCCGGCCTTCCTGTCAATCTTTTTAGGGAAAAACCTTTTCCCTTAGCGGTTTTCCCGTTTCTGACAGGACAAGCTTCTGCACTCGGCGGTCTATTTATTCTCTTTGGCGAATTTCTCCATGAATTGCACCAGGGCATGTACGCCGTCGAGGCCCATGGCGTTGTAAATGGAGGCGCGGCAGCCGCCGACGCTGCGGTGGCCTTTCAAGCCGATGAAACCGGCCTTCTTGGCCTCGTTGACGAACTTTTCCTCCAGCTCTTCCGAAGGGAGGCGGAAGGTGACGTTCATCTTCGAGCGGTCCTTGACATTGGCGGTGCCTTTGTAATAGCCGTTGCTGTGGTCAATGGCGTCGTAGATGGCCTTGGCCTTCTCGTTGTTGACCTTTTCGACCGCGTCCAGGCCGCCCTGGGCCTCGATCCAGTCCATGACCAGCTTGATGATGTAGATGGCGAAGCAGGGGGGGGTGTTGTAGAGCGATTTTTCCTTGGCGTGGGTCTTGTAGCTGAGCATGGTGGTCAGGCCGTCGGCGCAGGCCTCGAGCAGGTCGTTGCGCATGATGACCAGCGTCACGCCGGCCGGGCCGATGTTCTTCTGGGCGCCGGCGTAGATCATGCCGACGTCGCGAAAATCGATCTTGCGGCTGAAGATGTCCGACGACATGTCGATGACCTTGGGCACGCCGTTCGTCTCCGGGAACTTCGTCCACTGGATGCCGCCGATGGTCTCGTTGGAGGTGATGTGGACGTACTGGGCGTCGGGGGAGAAGCCGAATTTTTCCGGGATATAGTTGAAGCCCTTGTCCTCGGAGGAGGCGGCGACGTTTACGCTGCCGAACAGCTTGGCCTCCTTGATCGCCTTCTTGGCCCACTCGCCGGTGTGCACGTAGTCGGCCTTCTTGCCCTTGAGCAGGTTCATGGGCAGCATGCCGAACTGCAGGCTGGCGCCGCCCTGCAGGAACATGACGGTATAGTTCTCCGGCACGCCGAGCAGGCTGCGGATCTTGGCCTCGGCCGTGGTGATCACCGCCTCGAAGTCCTTGGAGCGGTGGCTGATTTCCAGGATCGACAGGCCGATGCCGTTGAGGTCCAGGAGCTCGGCCTGGGCCTTTTTCATCACTTCCTGGGGCAGGATCGCCGGACCGGCGTAGAAATTATACTTTTTAGCCATGGTGGGAAAACCTCCTGTTTTGATATTGAATAAAACAAATTTTACCCCGGCGCAAAAAAAAAAGCAATATGAGCGTCATCCGCGTGTTTTCAATTCATCCCATTGCCGATCATTTCAACTGTCCCAAAATGGGACGGTGTTCGCTTGAGAATTCAGGTTTGATCAGCCTTTTCGCCGTTTACTCGCGACTGTCCCAAAATGGGACGGTCAGAGATACGTGAAAAACCTTATCCATGCTTGATTTCCGGCTTGCCCCCAAATGGACTGTCCCAAAATGGGACAATCCGGGGCAAGCGGAGAAATAGCGCCGCTTCTTGAAAGCAAGTGTGGACAATGCTTTCGGAGCGCTGCGTCATTTGGCACATATATTGCAATCCAATTATTTGAATTTCGCGTGCGGTTCATGCTTTTCCGTTTGCCTTTTCTCGCTTCAACGGCGGGAGCCTGTTCAAATTTTTATGTGTCTAGCCGCAAAT
>JAQUQF010000060.1 GCA_028749105.1 Acidobacteriota bacterium
CGATGTCGTTCAGCAGGACGAACGCCATCAGACTGATCAGGAAGGCGAAACCCGCGTACAGCAGGACGGTTTTCAGCTTCTGGTTCAGATCGCGGCGGATGATCGCTTCGATGGTATAGGTCAGCAGGTGGCCGCCGTCGAGACCGGGGATGGGGAAGAGGTTGATGATCCCCAGCTGCAGCGAGATGAAGGCGATGAAGGTGAAAAAACTGGAAAAACCGCTCTCCAGAGACATCTGGGAGACGCGGGCGATCTCGATGGGTCCCGAGAAGCTCTTCACCGAGATCTTGCCCTGGATGATCTTGCGGAAGGCGCTGAAGGTCATCATGACCAGGTTCCCGGCCTCCTGCAAGCTGTTCTGGATGGCGGCGGCAAAGCCGTACGTGATCTTGGTGGTGGCGAATTTGACGTTGAAGCCGATGACGCCGACCCCGTTCTCGGACAGCGGCGTGATTGGCTTGACGATCAATTGGTCGCCGCGCCTGGCCGTCACCTGCAGGAGCTTGCCCGGAGATCGGCGGATGATGTTGGTGAGTTCGAACCAGGTGGCGATCGGTTGACCATCCACCGCGGTGATCACATCGCCAGGCTGCAGTCCCGCCTTCCAGGCCGGGTAGTTTTTCACGACTTCGGCGATCTCGGGCAGCAATGGCCAATAGAATCCCGCGTAGCCGATCTCGTAGCGGGCGCTGGAGCCGATCTTCAGCTCGACGGCGCGGCGGGCGCCGGCGCGCGTGAACTCGACCCGCACGCCCTGCTTGGGATTGGTGCCCACGGCGATCTCCACTTCCTTCCACGTCGGGGTTTGCCTGCCGTCGATGGCCAGCAGCATGTCCCCGGGCAGCAGGCCCGCTATTTCCGCCGGCGATCCTTTCTCGATGTAGCCGATGACCGGCTTTTCCAGCTTGTAGGCATCGACCTCCACGCCGCCCATGTTGACGCCGAAGATCAGCACCAGCGCCAGAACCAGGTTCATCAGCGGCCCCATCAGCAAGGTGAATATTTTTTGGGCCCGGTTCTTGGCCATGAATTGGTCGGAAGACGGTTGCTTGGCGTCGAATTCCTCTTCGCCGGCCATGCGCACGTAGCCGCCCACCGGCACCAGGCTGACGCGGAAATCGGTGTCGCCGATCTTTTTGCCGAAAAGCCGCTTGCCGAAGCCGAAGGAAAAGACCTCCACGCGGATCTTCATCAGCCGGGCGGCGATAAAATGGCCCAGTTCGTGGACCAGGACGACAATTCCCAATACGACGATAAAGGAGCCGAACGTGTAGAGTATCTTCATTTCATTACCTCTTTTTCAATGTGTGCGATCGTCTGCCTGCGTGTCAGCGCGATGGTTTCCAGGACATCTTCCAGGCAGTGCAGGGGCTGGAATTCCGTCCGCTCCAGCATGCGGGCGACGACGGAGAAGATCTCGTTGAAGCCGATCCTGCCGGACAGGAAATGTTCCACGGCGACCTCGTTGGCCGTATTGAAAACGGCGCCGGCGTTCCGCCCCTGGCGCAGCACGTCGTAGGCCATGGCGATGGAGGGGAAGCGCCCGCGGTCGATGGAAAAAAATTCGAGCCGTTGCAGCGCCGGCAGGTCGAGGCTGGGGCAGGAGCCGGCGACGCGCTCGGGGTGGGTCAGCGAGTAGAGGATGGGAAGCTTCATGTCCGGGACGCCGAGCTGGGCCAGGACCGACGAGTCGATGTACTCCACCAGCGAGTGGACCACGCTCTGCGGGTGGATAACGGCAGCGATCTGTCCCGGATCCAGATCGAACAGGTAGCGGGCCTCGATGATCTCCAGCGCCTTGTTCATCAGCGTGGCCGAATCGACGGTGATCTTCCGCCCCATGGACCAGGTGGGATGGGCCAGGGCATCGGCCACCGTGACCGTCGACAGGTCGCGTTTTCCCTCCTTGAAAAAGGGGCCGCCCGAGGCGGTCAGGATCACGCGGCGCACCTGCTGCCGCGCTCCCCGGGCCAGGCACTGGAAAATGGCGCTCTGTTCGCTGTCGACGGGGACGATTTCGGCATCGGTAGCCGCCGCTTCGCGGCAAATGAGTTCGCCGGCGGCGACCAGGGTCTCCTTGTTGGCCAGGCACAGCCGGCGCTTCAGCTGCAGAGTTCGGAAAGCGGCCTGCAGCCCGTCGGTGCCGTTGATGGCCGCCACGACGCAGTCGCAGCCGGGCAGGGAGACGATCTCGTCCAGCCCCTCAGCGCCATGGAACACCTTCAGCTTCGGGAAGCGCTCCCGCATTTCGCGGGCGGCCTTTTCCGTCTTGACACTGACG
Organism: Acidobacteriota bacterium; assembly: GCA_028749105.1. Classification (GTDB taxonomy): domain Bacteria; phylum Acidobacteriota; class Aminicenantia; order UBA2199; family UBA2199; genus UBA2199. The sequence goes on from JAQUQF010000060.1 coordinate 2,282, forward strand.
GCCCGCGGCGCGAATTCGGTGACCTGCTTTTCCAACAGCTGGGTGTTGCCGCCGGCCGCCAGCCCGAGCAGGCCGAAGCGCCCGCGGTTCTCCCTGAGGACGGCCAGGGTGCTGCGACCGATCGAGCCGGTCGAGCCCAGGACCACGATGTTTTTCACCATGGGCAGCCTAATGGCTTTTTTATCGGGGCCGTGGCCATGCGCTCATTGCCAGAAATACAGGATCAGGAAGTAGAGCAGCGGGGCACAGAAGATATAACTGTCGACCCGGTCGAGGACGCCGCCGTGCCCGGGGAGCAACGTGCCCGAATCCTTTTGGTTGGCGGCGCGCTTGAACAGCGATTCTACCGGGTCGGAGAGCTGCGAGAACAGCCCGATGACGGCGGCGGTGATCATGGCCGCCGGCAGCGCAACCGGAACCGGGAACAGCAGCAGCGACAGCCAGCCGCTGAGGCCGGCCGTCAGGATCGCGGCGATCAAGCCCTCCAATGATTTCTTCGGCGAGGCGACCGGGTAGATCTTGTGCTTGCCGATGGCGCTGCCGACAAAATAGGCGCCCGAGTCGCCGATGGCGATGACAAAAATGAGGAAAAACAGGTAGTTGGGCCCCAGTTTTTTCAATTCCAGCAAAAAGTAGAGGGGAAAATAGAGGTAGACGACGGCCAGCGCCACGATGCCCCAGTCGCGGGCGAACTGGTCAAGGCGCTCCCGGGAATCGGTGGTGAACAGGAAATAGAGGCCGTCAGCCAGCAGGCAGCCGGCCAGGGCGTGGGCGATGCCGAACCAGGGGACGGTGAAGGCCAGTGCGACCAGCATGCCGTTGGTGAAGGCCAGCGGCCATACGTGCCGGCTGGGCCGGGTCAGGCGCAGCAGCTCCCAGGCCGCCATGCTGACCAGCAGGAACAGCAGGGACGAGAAGAACGGCACGGGCAGGTAGCGAATGGCGGCGTAGGCAAAAATGATCAGCACGACGGTGGTGGGGAGGCGGCGGCCCAGGTCTTTCATATGCTTCCGAATCTCCTTTCCCGGCCCTGGTAGTCAATGATGGCCCGGAACAATTCCCTGGCCCGGAAGTCGGGCCACAAGGTCGGGGTGAAATATAGCTCACTGTAGGCGATCTGGTAGAGGAGGAAATTGGAGATCCGCAGCTCTCCTGAAGTGCGGATCAGCAGGTCAGGGTCGGGGCAGCCGGCCGTATAAAGAAATCCGCTGAAAAGCCTTTCGTCGATCGCTTTCGCCGCGATTTTGCTGGAAACGATCTCGCGTACGGCATGCAGGATCTCCTGGCGCGAGCCGTAATTGAGCGCCAGGTTGACCTGCATGCGCTTGTGCTCCCGCGACCTTTCCTCGGAATCCAGCAGCTTTTCCCGCAATTTGCCGGGGAGCTTCGCCAGATCGCCGATGATCTTCAGGCGGATGTCGTTGTCGTCCAGGAGGGAGTGGCGGTTCAGCAGGTTCTCGTAGAGCATGTCCATGAGGAACTGGACCTCGCCGGGCGGCCGCTGCCAATTTTCGCTGGAAAAGGTGAACAGGGTCAGGTAGGGGATGCCCAGCCGGGCAGAAACCTCGGTGATCTCGCGCGCGGCCTCGGCGCCGGCGCTGTGCCCGGCGTTGCGGTCGAGGTTCTTCGCCTTTGCCCAACGGCCGTTGCCGTCCATGGTGATCGCCACGTGGGCGGGGAGGCGCTTTCCGTCAATGCGCCCGACAAGCCCGCGCTCTTCGCTTCCGGGGGGATACAGGGCCAGGAGATGATCGAACATTTGAAAATTATATTTTTTCCCCGCCATTTTGTCAAATGGCTCGAAGACGGGCGCAGAAGCCTGACGCCAGGCGGGGGCTTTTCATTGAATTCGCACCTGAAGTGGTATATAATAACCTTTAATGTGTAAAAAATGGGCTGTTTTTCTTGTTTTCTTGATTTTTTTCTGCCAATGCAAAAAAAAGCCAAGCGCTGAGGGCGGAGAATCGCCCAGCGACCGCGCCGCGGCCATTGAAAAGAAAGTCATCCTGGCCATCGGTGACGTCTCCCTGACCAACCAGGACCTGAAGAATTTCATCAAGCTGCAATATGCCGATATTTTTGAAAAAAAAAACAACGACAAGCTTCTCTCCCGCCTCTTCGATCTCTTCTGCGAGCAGCAGCTGATCCTCTACAAGGCCAACATGGACGGCGTCCTGGTGGACGATGAAGAGGTCGCGGCCTATCTCAGCGAGATCCAGTCGCGGCGCCAGGACCAGGCCCTTGACCGCGAGATGGTGCGCAATTCCCTGAAAGTGCAGAAATACCTGCTGGCCGGGGCGTACAAGGATATCACTGTCGGCGACGGCGAGATCAGCGAGTATTACGAGGCGCACCTGGGGGACTACCAGAAGACCGAGGAGATCGATCTTTTCCAGATCATGACCAGCGACCGCGAAAAACTGCTCGGCATCCGCTCCGAGCTGCTCAAGCAGCCGGCGCGCTTCGAGGAATTCGTGCGCAGCCAATCAATCTCGCCCGAGGCGGGCAACGGCGGCGCCATGGGATCCTTCGAGAAAGGCATGCTGCCCAAGGAGATGGAGGAAGTGGTCTTTTCCCTGAAGGTGAACGAGATCAGCCCGATCGTCGAATCGCCCTATGGCTTCCACCTTTTCAAGGTCGCGCGCAAGAGGAAGTCGCGCATGCAGCTGCTGGCGGCCGTCAAGGACCAGATCAGGAGCAAGCTGCTCTCGGCCAAAATGACCGCCGCCTACGGGGAGTTCCTGGAACGCATCAAGGCCGAGATCCCGGTGCGCACTCTGCGCGAGAACCTGTACTTTTCCTACATAAAATCCGAACCTGGAGTGAACGAAAATGAAACAAAAAGTCTTCCTGGCAGTGATCCTGTTCCTGGCGGCTAGCTTCCTTTTCCCCGCCGGGGATGTCGTCGAGGAGATCTATGCCGTGGTCAACGATGAGGCGATCACCGGCAGTGAATTGAAGAAGTTCGAGATGGAAATGGTGCGCTCCCTGCAGACCGAACTGGAGGGGGAGAAACTGGAGAAGGCCGTGGCCGACATGAAGAAGGACCTGCTGAACAGGTTCATCGAGCAGAAGCTTCTGCTGTCCAAGGTCAAAGAAAAGAACTACGATGTCGATGCCGACGTGGAAGCCATCATCCAGGAGATCAAGAAGCAGAACAACATGTCCTCGGATGAGGATCTGAAAACCGCCCTGGCGCGCGAGGGGATCGAGTTTGCCGATTGGAAGGAAATGTGGCGGGAACGGCGCCGGCAAGAACGGCTGATCGGCGAGGAAGTGGGCTCCAAGATCAAGATCGACAACCCGCAGATCATGGAATATTACCGCAAGAACGCGGCGCAGTTCACCGTGCCCGCCGAGTTCACCCTGAACTGCGTGTACCTGAAGAAGGGCGAGGGTGATGCCGCGCCGCAGGCGAAGATGGACCTGGTCTCGGCGGAACTCAAGCCCGGCAATTTCGCCGAGGTCGCCAAGAAATATTCCGAGCTCTCCGGGGCGGAAGAGAGCATCGCCCTGGGCAAGTTCAAGTCGGGCGAACTGGACAAGGTCCTGGAGGAGGCGGCGCTCAAACTGAAGAAGGACGAGTACTCGGGATGGATCGAGACCGGGAGCGGCTGGTACCTCATCCAGCTGGCCGAGTTCAGCCCGGAACATGTCCGCGAAGTGAAGGACGTGCGCGAGGAGATCATCATGACGCTGCGCGAGGCCGAGCAGCAGGTCAAGGTGAAGGACTACATCGAACAGCTGAAAAAGGAAAGCTACATCAAGATTGTGAAAGAATATCAATAGACTCCCGGCAAAAGGGACGGGGCCGGCGGATCGATCGCGCGTCCCCTGCGGGATCTAGGGTCAGAACGGGATGCCGGCGGCGCGGACGATCTTTTGCTGGATGGCGATGATCTCGCGGTTCTTGTCTACTCCCAGGGCGATGGCGCGGGCGAAAAGTTCCGGCGGCAGCGGCGCCCCCTCGCAGAAGGACTGCACTTCGACCAGGTCGCCGTCTCCGGTCGAAACGATGTTGATGTCGCTGTCGCAGCGTGAATCCTCCTCGTAATCGAGGTCAACCAGGATCTCTTTGCCGCAAACGCCGATGGCAACCGCGGCGATGAAGCGGAAGACGGGGAAATCGGCGATCACCTGTTCGTAGACCAGGTGTTTCAGCGACAGGACCAGGGCCAGGAAGGAGGCATTGAGCGAGGCGCAGCGCGTGCCGCCGTCGGCCTGGATGACGTCGGCGTCCAGCGTGACCGTTCGTTCGCCCAGGGCCTGCGTGTCCAGCACCGTGCGCAGGGCGCGGCCGATGAAGCGCTGGATCTCGCCGCTGCGGTTGTTGATCTTGCCGCGCTCGCGGGCGATGCGCTGGTTGCCGGAGGAGCCGGGAAGCATGGCGTACTCGGCCGTGATCCAGCCCCGGCCGCTTTTCTTCAGAAAGAACGGCACCCTGTCCTCGATCGTGGCCGTGGCGACCACCCGGGTGTGCCCCTGCTCGCATAGTGCCGAGCCCGGGACGCTGCGGACATAGCCGGGGACGAACGTGATGGGGCGCAGCTCTGCGGCGGACCGGTCATTGGCTCTCATTTCGCTTCTCCTTGCGGCCTGGTTTTCCAGCGGTCGTGGAACCAGAACCATTGTTCGGGAAATTTCCGCACTTGTCCCTCGATGATCCGGGTCAGTTCCTGGGTCAGTTCGCATACGGCAGCGGGGCCGGAATTGCCGGCTGGAAAGTCGACTTCGGGCAGGACATCGAGAACGATCGCCTCGCCCTCGTAGTGCAGAAAAACAGGGACCACCGGGACGTGCTTCTTCAGGTACAATTGCGCTACGGTGGTGACGGCGGCCGCCTTGTTGGCGAAGAAATCGACGAAGACCCCCTCGCGCGGCACGGTGTTCTGGTCGATCAGCAGGTAGACGACTTCGTTGGCGGCCAGGCGCTTGAGGATGGTGCGCAGCGACCCCTGCTTGTAAATGACCCGCGAGCCCATGGCCTCGCGAAACTCGAGCACCCGGCGCTCGATCAGGGGATTGTCCATGGGGCGGGCGATGCTGTGGATCTCCCGGCCCAGGCGGTCGCGCAGGATCAGGGGGATCCATTCCCAGTTGCCGAAATGGGCGGAAAAAACGATCACCCCCCTCCCTTTTTTCAGGGCGCGCTCCAGGACTTCGGCGTGGTTGACCCGCGCCCGCGACAGGACAGAGCGCTTGTCGCTGCGCACGAAGGCGCGGGCGATCTCCATGAACATGCTGCCGAAGTGGTCGTAGATGCGGTTCTTCAGGGCGGCGCGCTGCGCTGCGCCGGCATCGGGGAAGGCCAGGGCCAGGTTATGGGTGATCAGGTGGGAGTGCCTGGGGCTGCCCTTTTTCAAAAAAAAAACAAGGAGTTTTTTTTCCAGGCGCAGGGCCCACGGCGGCGATATTTTGACCAGGGAGAGCGTGCCCGTGAATAGCGCGAGTTCCAGGCGGCTTTTAAATGAACCCTTTTTTTGCTGCATGCGTGGTGATCTGATCGATGAGGTCCCGGGGCAATTGTATCTCATTTCGCGCGTACAATAAAGGGACGCCGGGAGCGAGGAGACTCTTGATCTTGCAGAAATCCTTCTCGGTGCAGACCATCCAGGCAGCCCCCTTTTCCCTGCGCAGCGAGTCGAGGGAACGGAGGTCTTCGGCGCTGAAGGCGTGGTGGTCGGGAAAGGGGCGATAGCCGGCCAGGTTGTAGCGCCCCATGTCGCCGGCGAAGCGCTCGTTGTCACCCAGAGCCGAAAACGCAATGAAAGAGGCCTCGCCGATCTCCATCTCGACGCCGGCGGCGTCCATGAACCTGGTGATGGCGAAATCGTAGGTCTGCCCTTCAGGTTGGGACCCCTGGCCGGTCGGCCGATAGTACAGCACCCGGTCGGCGCGACGCGACAGGAAGCGGAAGTGGCGCAGGTAGAAATAGGGATGGGCCGGGTTGACCAGCAGGATGCTGAGATCCTTTCGGATGTGGCTTGACTGAAGCCCGTCGTCCAGGATGATGATGCGGTTTCCCCGGGCAGCGGCGGCCGCGATGGAGCTCAGGCGATCGCGTCCGATGAATACATCCTGGCCGGGGAAGCGGGCCTTCAGTATCATGGGTTCGTCCCCCACCTCCTCGCAGGTATGGGCGGTCTCGACAAGGATGCCCTGTTTCTCGTAGCGGGAACGATAGCCGCGGCTGACGATGGCGAAACGGGCGCCTTTTTCACGCAGGGCGGCGCCAATGGCCATGACCAGCGGCGTTTTCCCGGTGCCGCCGAACGAGAGGCTGTCGGCAGAGATGATGAAGAGGCCGGGGAAGGATTTCATCCGCAGGGCTTTGACCCGCAGGTTGACATAGGAACCGGCCTTGAAAAGCAGCGAGAGCGGGTCCAGGAGGGGCCGGCTCAAG
>JAQUQF010000002.1 GCA_028749105.1 Acidobacteriota bacterium
AAAGAAGGAATTCGCCAAACCGAAGAGCATGATAACGAGCACCGTCCTGTTGTTGACCATGGCCGGATTCACCTTCCTCATGGGCATCTATTTCATGTGCATCGACTTGCTGCGTCCCGGCATGCCGGAAGCCGTCGTCCTGGAACTGAAGATGGTCGGTTATCACTGCTTCGCCCTCGGCTTCGGTTTCCTGTGCTACCTGAAGCTGGTTTTCGACAAATACAAGCTGTATTTATCACGGCCTGAAGAGGATCGGGGCGGCGACAAGGAAACGTAACCCGGACCGTCAGCCCCGCAGGCGCAGCAGCCGCTCGGCCTTGGAAAAAACGCAGCCGCAATAGTCCTGGTGGCGGATTCCCATTCAATAGATGTCCGGTCGCTGGGTTTCAATTAATAAGGGATTGCATCCGCTTGCACCCCGGTGGCGATTGCCTTATAATTTGTGAAGCGAGCTATCTGACCTTGTGGAACGAAGGAGAATATGCCATTGCTGGAATTTAAAATAAAATCAATCCGGCGGATCGGGCGCCCTCGGTCGATAGGCAATCGGGTTGGCTCGTTTTTTTTGTTTCGATTGGGTTCCATGGCGTCCAAGTGGACTCATATTTACCGCAATTACGGCTATGGAGGAAAACGGTTTGGTTGGGGTTCCGGGTCTGATTTGACGCAAACGGCTGTCATAAGGGAAGAAATTCCGAGAATAATAGAGGAATTGGGTATAAAAGTGCTGCTGGATTGTCCATGCGGAGATCTCAATTGGATGCAGCATGTCGATTTGAAATTGGACAAGTATATTGGAGTGGATATTGTCAAGGAGATGATCGAGTTGAACAGGCACAAGTTCAAAAAGCCGGGTTATTCATTCCATGAACTGGATATGACGAAGGACGTTTTGCCGAAGGCGGATATGATCCTGTGCCGCGACTGCCTGGTTCATTTTTCATTCCGGGATGCCGACGCCGCCTTGAATCGATTCAGGGAGAGCGGGGCCCGTTATATTTTAACAACGACTTTCCCAAAGCGCGTTAATAACTCAGATACAATGACCGGGGTATGGCGCCCGATCAACCTGCAATTGGCCCCATTCAATTTTCCAGACCCGGTCAAAATGATCAATGAGAATTGCAGCCAGGCCGAGGGCTTGTACAAGGATAAAAGCCTGGGCTTGTGGCGGTTGGAAGACGTATAAAACCCGCTGCTTGGATCGAGGCAGTACCGCTGCGATAAGAAATAAAGCAAGCTTTTATTCGCGGCCATGAGACGCTGCGCTTCCTTGACATTCCCGACATATTCCAGTTAAATACCAATTGCGCATAGGAGTAAAAAGCCTGCATTGGATCATCATGTCACGTGAAGAGAGGATCAAGATTCGATCGTCGTTCACTCTGTGTTTCGGGTTAAAAACCAACCCGGGCAACCCATAAGAGGGGGAAGTGCATAAATCCAAGCGGGTACTCCTGATGACCCCCCCGCAACCGCCCCTGGGAACCTCGCCCATGCATTATGGTGACGGCAGGCCCATGCTGGGTCTCGGTTTTTTGGCGGCGTACATTGAGAAATTCGGCCATCGCGCGCGAATCATTGATAATTTCATTGAGCCACACGATACAGAACAGGAGATCAGCCGGTTTCAGCCGGATTTTATCGGCCTCTATGTCAATACCACCAGTTACATGATGGCGCTCAAGCTGATCCGCGAGATCAGGAAAACCACCCAAATTCCCATCATATGCGGCGGCCCGCACGCCTCCATCCTGCCAGACACGCTTGTCGATTTCGCAGACTATGTGGTGGTCGGGGAAGGCGAGCGTGCTTTGAAGGCAATCATCGAGACTGCACCAAAAGAGAAAATTATCCGCTATGCTTTTATAAAGGATCTGGATATGCTTCCCTGGCCGGACTACAGCCATTTCATCGACAATCCGCATAATTGGAAATTGACGCTATTCAACGATGAAGCCGAACCGGTGCTGACCATGAACACCAGCCGGGGATGTCCTTATCGCTGCACCTTCTGTTCCGTTGAGGCCGTTTGGGGGAAATCATACCGGGTATTTTCTGCATCCAGGATTGTGGAGGAGATCGAGCATCTCATGGCTCAATATGGCGCAAAAGGCATTTATTTCCGCGAGGATAATTTTACTGCCCATCGCAAGCGTCTTGCCGAGTTCTGCGGCTTGATCGAGCAAAAAAAGCTGCAGTTTGTCTGGACATGTGAAACCAGGGCCGATCTGGAGGATCACTTCATCGAGCGCATGGCGAAAACGGGATGCCATGGAGTTTATGTCGGGTTGGAAAACGGCTGCCAGCGAATCCTTGACCTGATGAATAAAAATATTTCGCTGGGTCAGATCAGGAAATTCTTCAAGCGCTGCCGGAAAGCGGGGATCAAAACCTATGCGTCCGTCTGCTACGGTATCCCCGGGGAAACGGAGAACGACCGGAAAATTTCCGAGGAGTTCCTTCTGGAAGTTGCTCCGGACGCATTGGATCGCTTCGTGTACACCGGTCTGCCGGGCAGCCCGCTCTACAAGTATATCAAGGAAAACAAGCTATATTACCACATCGACGAGAGCCGATTCCTTTACACCGATAGTTTTAAGGAGTTGATACCGCGATACTGCCCGGCGACAGACAACCGGGTGAATTTTTTAAGGCGCCAGGATCGTTCTCTGAAGATGCGCCGAAGGAAAGTCAAGTGACCCAGCCTACCAAATCTGACCTGCTCAAAGCCGAGCGCAAGTTACCGGGAGAAACAGTCTCGTTTTCCATAGGCGATAAAGCGATCGGCAAGGACTCCCCCACTTTCATCGTGGCCGAAGGTGCGAACAATCATCTCGGCGATCTTGCTATCGCCAAAAAGATGGTCGATGCCGCAGCGCAAAATGGCGCCGATGCCATCAAGTTCCAGACTTTTAAGGCGGAGCGTCTGGTTGTAAAGGATGCGCCGATTTTCTGGAAAATGCCCGGCGTTAAGACCCAGCTTGATTTTTACAAGACGATAGACAAATTCGGCAAAAAGGAATTCCGGGACCTGTTCCGTCATGCAAAAAAAAGAGGAATCATTTGTTTTTCGACGCCATTTGACTGCGCGAGCGCCGACATGCTGCTCGAGCTGGATATGCCGGCGTTTAAGATCGCTTCTTGCGATATCCCCGACCTTCGCCTGATCCGGCATGTGGCAAGGTTTGGCAAGCCACTTTTTATTTCAACGGGCGCCTCTGAACTCGAAGAGATCCGGCGCGTTGTCGAAACCGCGTACGCGCAGGGCAATTTTAAGATCGCCCTTTTATGCTGCACCTTAAGCTACCCGACCCAAGTGGCTGACATGAACCTGTCGCGCTTGACGACATTCAGTAAAATGTTTCCTGGCGTGATCATCGGGCTTTCTGACCATAGTGAACCGGATGCGCAGATGGTATTGCCCTCTCTTGCCGTCGCGCTCGGCGCAAAAGTGATCGAGAAGCATTTCACCCTGAGCAGAAAAATGGCCGGAGTCGGGCATCGCTTTTGTGTCGAGCCGTCCGATTTAAAAAAGATGGTTGAAAACATTCGCTTAACCGAGAAAGCGATGGGTTGCCGGGAAATTAAAGTTTATGCCGCTGAAGAGAATTCGCGTCAAAACGCCCGGCGCAGCCTCGTGGCGAACAGAAGGATCAAAAAGGGTGAAAAATTATCCAGCGCGATGATCGGCATCAAGCGGCCCGGCACGGGAATTTCTCCGAGCGATATCGACAACGTGCTGGGAAAGATCGCCAGGTTTGATATTGAGCACGACCACCAGATCACCTGGAAGCTACTGAAATGAGCGACCGTAGGGTCATTCATTGTTTTTCCGCTGGGAAATGAAAAGTCCAAGATCTTTCAACATTTTTTAATCGTTTTTTCTATTGTTAATTATCCGGTTTAATATTTTTTCAGCGATGATTTTGTTACCGTTTGGAGATACATGCATGTTGTCAATGTAGATATGTTCATTACCATCAAAAGCGGCTGTCAGGTCAACAATTCCTTTGGACAAATCACGATATTTGGGTTCATTCAACATTCGTGCAATTTCTGCGTATAATGCCTGAAACTTAGGTCCTACATTTTCATCAATATGCAAATAATCCTTCTTGGGATGACCCAGATAGATAGTTGGCTGAAGAATACCAATAAACTCAGCACCAATTTTGTCCGCAAGATCTTTGCTTGATTGCCAGCTTTCAAGTAAACCTGATGCTACTTGCTTAACACGTTCGCTTTCCATTTTATTGTCATTGCCGAATGTTTTTTTATTCCCTTGCTTTAATCTTACCAACATCTTGAGCTTGTCGATAAATATTTTTAAAGGCCGGATAAAAAAATACCTGAAAGACATGACTTCATTTCTGTCCATTCCTTGCATCGCTTCATTAATCTGTCTTTCCCGGATATGGCTGAACGGCTTTACGGCAAGATCCAATGCTGTTATCTCATTAATGCCATCATAGCAAACAATAATATCGGGTTTCAAACCTTCAATAGTTTTTATTTTAAGGAAGAGATACCCCTGAAAAGCATTATAACTTGTTTCTGCCAAGTTAAGGACACGATAAGTGCCATTGGCCAATGCCGCAAATTGCGCCGGGATTGTATTGATGTCATTAGATCCGGTACCCCACATTGTCGAACCACCCAGAAATGCAACCAATTTGGAAGTATCATTAACCTTTTCTGATTGTGGCGTAACTCTCAGGCCATTATCATCAATATTGATTGTTTCGCCTTTAAAAGGAAGCCTTCTCCAGCCAACATAAGATTTGTATTCAGTTGGTAGGTTTGCAAATTCCTTAAAGTGTTTTGTGGCCCAAGCAGTATTTTTATAATTAGGCAGATTCATCCTGATCTCACTGCTTGGTTTTATCATTGAATATCCTTGAAATATCAGTATTGCCGCAAAATTCAAGGACAGCAACAGCCCCAGAAAAACCAGGATATTAATGAAGATAAGTTTCAACAACTTTTTCATAAACACGAACTAACAGGAAAATTAATTCTCTCCATGATGGGATTTTAGAGTAGTTTTATTGAAATAACAATAAGCAGGCGATAAACCATATTCCTTAAGCCCTATACCGATTTCAAAAACTTCTTGAAAATTCTTTTCCTTTTGTGCTGGACGGGATTGAAATACTTCCACTGCGCCTGGATCTTGTTGTTGGTTTCCAGCTCCTGGTTGCTCTCGGTGAAGCGGAAACCTTTGGCCACTGCCGCACGCGCAATATTCACCACCATCAGCAGGTCAACCCCCATGCCGCGGTACGACTTTTTGATGCCGGCCAGATAGAAGTCCAGGACGTCGTTGTTCTTAAAGGCGCGCAGCAAATGCCACCAACCCAGGGGGAATAGGCGGCCGTTGGCTTTTTGGAAAGCAAGGGAGAGGCTGGGCATGGCGATCATGAAGCCGATCATCTCGTCCTTTTCATTGACCACGGCCTGGATCAGGTCCTTGTCCACAAACGAAAAATATTTCTTTATGTAATACTGGATCTGCCTTTCGGTCAGGGGGACGGAGCCGTAGATCTCGTCGAAGGCCTCGTCCAGGAGGTGGAACAGCTCCACCGCACGGCCAAGGATATCCTTTTTCTTCTCGAACTTGATCAGGCGCAGATTGCCGCGCTCCAGGATGCGGTCGGCCAGGCGCAGCAGCTTCTCGGGAAAAGCCGACATCTCTTTGGGCACCTGGGCGCGGAATTCAACATAGTCGATCTCCTTGACATAGCCGAGGCCCTCCACCAGTTTCTGGTAGTAGGGGAAATTGTAGTAGCCGGCGATCGTCGGCAGCTGATCGAAACCTTCGACCAGCATGCCCTGGGGGTCAAGGTCGCAGAAGCCGTGGGGGCCGGAGAGCGTTTCCAGGCCCAATTCCCTTGCCCACCCCTCGACGGCCTGAAACAGAGCGGCGGCGACCTCGGGGTTGTTGATGCTGTCGAACCAGCCGAAGCGCAGGTTCTTCGTGCCGTATTTTTCGTTGGCGGCGCGGTTGTGAATGGCGGCGATGCGGCCGACGGGCCGGCCGTCCTGATAGGCCAAAAAGAGCCGCGAATCGGAGTAATCGAAGGCCGGGTTCTTCTCCCTGTCGAAGATCTCCATATCGTCGCGGATGAGCTGGGGGACCCACATGGGGTCGTCCTTATAAAGGGTGAAGGGAAGCGTTACAAATGTTTTAAGATATTTTTTATCCAGTACTTCCTTGATAGACACGGCCATGGGATCACCTCAGGGGCGATTATAGCAAAGAGGAGACTTTTTTACAAAAGCAAACAGCCGTAACACGCAATGAATGGATCGGCTAGATCTTGGAAATATCAATGCTCCCGTTCACAGTCTCGACATTCACCTTGTACTTGCCGCCATCGTTGACCTTGCCGCTGAACGAGCTGCCGACTAGGTGCTTTTCAACCTTGATGCCGAACTCGTTGTCGATGGAGCCGTTGATCGTGCGCCCCTCGACCCAGAAGGCCGACTTGCGGTTGAGCTCGATGGTGATGGCGCCGTTGACCGTTTCGACGTCCAGGTCGCCGCTCAAAAGGGGCTCCTGGGAGAGCGCGATGGCGCCGTTGACCGTCTTGAAGGAGCCGGCACGGAACTCGCCGTCAAAATCGATCCTGCCGTTCACGGTCTTGAGCTTCAGGTCGGAGAACTTGCCGGAGCAGTCAAGCGTGCCGTTCACCGACTTGAATTCGGCCCTGGCCAGCTTTTCGGGGAGGGAGACAACGAAGTCGACCTTGGCCTTGGCGTTGCGCTTGTTGTACTTCACCTTGACCCGCAGCGCGTCGCCTGTTTGATCAAAGACCACCTCGACATTCTCTATTTCCCCTTTATGGTCGGACTTCTTGATGGCCTTGATCTCGACGGTTTCGCCGCCGCTGGACGTGATGTCGATCGTGCCGTTGATGTTCGCCAGCTCCATGCTCCCTCCGGCCGGCAGCTTGAAGCTTTTGTTAATCTTCTGCTCATGGTTTTCGGCGAAAAGGCCAGTGAATGCCAGCAACAGAACCAGCAGCGCATAATTCAGTTTTTTGACCATGGTGCACCTCCATCTGGCATACAAACGCAAGAGAACTAGGCAAAGTTCGTGACTCCAAAGAATTTAAAGGGGAAACAAATGAACTTCCCTGTTCTTCCCTTTATACAGTCGCTTTATGGATATTCCTCTTCTGTCTGTGAATCTGGCGATGGCAGTAGCTGATCTGCTTTTTGTCCTTGGCGGCGATGGCGGCGGCAAGCTTCTCCTTCATGCGCCGGATATTGGCCTTGACCTGGGCCCTGTTCAGCCCAACCACCTGGTGGTGTTCGCGCATGTCGATGTTCAGGGCCTTGCAGAGGGCGACCAGAAGGTGCTCCTTGTTCATTTGCGAATGGCCCTTCACCGCATCGTTTTCAATCGTGGCGGCGATTTCGCGCAGCTCGGCAACGGTCTTTTTCTTGAGATCAGCGTGAGTGTAGGTCATAGTGCCTCCATAGTTAGTAGTTGCCTGGATTGTAAAAAATATCCTGTAAAAATTCAAGGGGAAGGTGGTTGAATGAAACCCGGTTTGTGGTGCAACTGGATTTCATCAATTTTTTGGCTTTTCCCCGAAAAACGTCTCGGACAGCTTCTCGAAGTGAATGAAATTGCCGATGTTTTTCAAGGCCAGCAAGGCGGCCTCTTGCTCGGCTTCCCGCCTGTTGCGGCCGGTGCCGCTGCCGATCTCGTTCCCCTCCAGGAAAACGGCCACGCGGAAAACGGTGTCGGGCGGCTTGCCGCTCTCCCCTGTCACCTTGTAGGAGGGCAGGATGTTGCGGTGCTTCTGGATCAGCTCCTGCAGCTCCGACTTGTAGTCGTTAATGCGCAGCTCGTCGCCGATCAGCCCGTCCAGGATCTCGCGGAACAGCTCGCCGACGACGCCCGAGACAACAATAAAGTCGGAATCGATGTACAGGGCGCCGATCAGGGCCTCGAGGCAGGAGGAGACGATTTTGCTGTTGCGCCTGCCGTCGTTCTTCTCCTCGCCGCGGCCGAGCAGCAGGTGGCCGCCCAGTCCCAGCGACTTGGCCACGCGAAACAGCACCTTGCTCGAAACCAGGTGGGCCCGCAGCTTGGCCAGGTCGCCCTCGCGCAGGTCGCGGCAGCGGCGGTAAATGGCGTCGGTGATGGCCAGGCCGATGACCGAGTCGCCCAGGAACTCCAGTCGCTCGTTGTCCAGGCCGTGGTTGCGCCCCCCCTCGTTGTACGACTTATGGGTCAGGGCGGTGCGCAGGAGCTCGCGGTCCTTGAAGCGATAGCCCAGCCTTTTTTCCAGATCGTCCATCTCAGCGGACCTTCATGACCACGAAGGTCAGGTCGTCGGCATTGGCACGGCCGGCGGAGAACTCGATGGCCCTGGCCAGGATCTTCTCCTTGATTTCCAGCGCCGACAGCGCGGCGTTGGCGCACAGCATCGCCTTCAGCTCGCTGACGCCCAGCATCTTCTCCTCGCTGTCCATTATCTCCGACAACCCGTCGGAGAAGAAGAAGAGGATGTCTCCGGGGCTGTAGGGCAGCCGCAGTTCCTCGATCCCCTCCTGGGTGAAGCTGTTCAGCCCCAGGGCCATGCCGCGCGGCGACAGCTCCAGGCACTCCCCCTTCCCCGCCTGGTAGAAAAGGGCCGGGGTGTGGCCGGAGCGCGAGAAGATCAGGTTCCTGGCCTGCAGGTCGAAGCGCACCAGGTTGACGGTGATGAACGTGACCTTCTCAAAGGAGCCCTGCAGGCTGAGGTTGCATTCGTTGAGGATGGCCGCCGGCTCCTTGCCGGTCTTCTGCAGGCAGTTCATGATGCCCTTCAGCTCGGCCATGTAAAAAGCGGCCTGGGCCCCCTTGCCCGAGACATCGGCCACCAGCACCGAAAGGAAAGTGCCCGGGGAGTGAAAGTAGTCGAAATAGTCGCCGGCGATCTCGGTGGCCGGGATGTTGACGGCGGCAATGTCGAACTCGGGGCAGGCGAAATGGTCGGGGGGCAGCAGCTTCAGCTGGATGCCGCGGGCGATGCGCAGCTCCTCCTCCAGGCGCTGCTTCTCCTTCTCCTCGGTCAGCAGGCGGCCGATGCCCGAGGCCATGTCGTTGAACGACTCGGCCAAAAAATGCATCTGCTCGCGCGACTTGATGCGGATGCGGTAGGAGAAATCGCCGCGGCGGATCTTCTCGGTCCCCCTGGTCAGCTCGTTCACGGCGCGGGTGATGACGCGTACCATTTGGAAGCCGATGAAGAACGAGACGATGATGAAGAAGCCGAACAGGACAAGCATGAAGCGCACCAGCGTCGCAATGGGAAAAACCGAAGACTGGCTGTCGCTCTTCTGCAGCACCTGCCGCTCCTTCTGCAGCTCGTCCAACTGCTGGCTCTTGGCCAGGAGCTCGGATTGACTGCCGCCGGCCTGGATCTCCTTTTCCAGCTTTTTGGCCTGCGCCTGCAGCACGGCGGAGCGGTCGGAGGTCTTCAGTTTCTGCAGGATCTTCGAGTAGTCGTTGATCAGCAGGAACATGTTGAACTTGAGCACAGGCTTGCCAGCCTTCATTTCGTCGAAGTCCCAGTAGCGGAAGGTGAATGGGAAGGGGAAATGGTATTTTTCAAAGGCGGCCGCATCATTCTCTTCCAGGCGCACCGTCATCTGCTGCGGCGAGGAGCGGCGGACGGCCGTGCCGCCGGCGCCCATGAACATCACCCGGAAGTCGCCGATGGGCGGCATGGCGTCGAAAGTTTCCTGGTTCAGGGTCTCCAGGATCAGTGCCGCGTAGACTCCCCGGCGCTGCTGAACGCCATGGTACAATACGCCCCCGGCCTTGAGAAAGCCCGACGTGAACGTGGCCAGCGCCCCATTGGGGTCCAGGACCTTCAGGGAGAGGTCTTCGGGATACGTGAAGAAGGGCTCGAGCCGGCCGTCCTTCTCCTTGAAAAAGGCCAGGTTCAGGAAGCGCGGCCGGCGACGGCGGTAACGCTCCACTTCCTGGACGATCCGCTTCTCATCGGCCATATCCAGATAGTAGCCGGCGCTGTCCTCGAAGCCCTTGATGTCATTTTGCAGCAGGTTATCGAAGATGGCCGTATTGTACTGGTAGATGATGATGTTGGTGATCAGGTAGTAGAAGACCGAGATCAGCACGATGGGGGTGACGATGAAGAACAGCGAGGCGATGATCAGGCGGTTGCGGATCTTCCACAACAGGCGGCGGCGGACAATGCCCAGCAGGCGTACCACGCCAAGGATGATGGTCAGCCACAGAAAGAAGGTGAACGTGCCGGGCTTGAAAAAGACATACGAGACAATGGTCCACAGGGCGAGGAGAATGATCGCCAGATCAAGTTTGCGGAGTTTGGAGAGCATGGTCTGATTATAATACGAACTTTGCCGAGATTACAATACGGAATTCAGCCCTATCTCACGCGCCAACGAACTTACGAGCGCCGTTGCGCTCCCCTGCAGGAAGACGTCGGCGATGGGGGTGAAATTGGACTCGTGGAGATTGATTTCGATCAGCCTGGCGCCTCTGGCCTTGGCCAAAGGCGGCACCTGGCAGGCGGGCTGCACCTCGCCGCTGGAGCCGATGACCAGGAAGAGGTCGGCCTGCGAAGCCTCCTGGTAGGAGCGCTGCAGCGCTTTTTCCGGGATGCCCTCGCCGAAAAAGATGAAGTCGGGCTTGAGCAGTCCCCCGCAGGCGGAGCAATACGGGGGAAGCGAGGCCAGGCGCTCCGCCAGCGCCGCCTCGCGCCTGCCGCAGCCAAGACAGACCAGCCAGCGCGAGTTGCCGTGAAACTCGATCACCTCGCGACCGCCGGCCTCCTGGTGCAGGCCGTCGATGTTCTGGGTGATGACGGCCCGGACCCGTCCCGCCTTTTCCATGGCGGCAATGCCGAAATGGGCG
This sequence comes from Acidobacteriota bacterium, assembly GCA_028749105.1. GTDB lineage: Bacteria > Acidobacteriota > Aminicenantia > UBA2199 > UBA2199 > UBA2199. The sequence continues at coordinate 10,907 of JAQUQF010000002.1, forward strand.
GCGTTGGGCTGCGCCTTGCCGAAAAAATCGTAGAATATTTCCTTGATCTTCAGCCAGCTCTCGCGGGGTTCGGCCCGGAAACGATCGATCTCCATGAAAGCGGGGTCGATTTGGCTCCACAGACCGCCCGGCCCGCGGAAAGGCGGGATGCCGCTCTCGACCGAGATGCCGGCACCGGTGAAAACGGTTGCATGGCGGGCTTCCCGCAGCAGGAGCGCCGCCTGTGCCATCGCCTGCGGCATGCCTATTCCTTGAAGATGTGGCCGAAGCGATACGTCAGGGCGAGCATGAAGACGTTGGCGCGGAAATGGGTATTCACATCTGGGCTGACCGGGAAGTAGCCGTTCTCCAGCCAGTTGGCGTGCTGCCGCTGGAACGTGATCTCCAGCAGCAGGTTGCGCGAGAATTCGCTGCCAATGCCGCAGGAATAGCCATGAACCTGGACAACCTTGTCAACGTAAGCGGCGTAGAGCTGGCGGTCGAGCGACCAGCCGCCGCGCACGCTCAGTTTCCATGAGCGGAAGGGAATGCGGGCCTCGGCGCCAAACCGCAGATTGCGGACCTGCTTCTGCCCTGTGCTCCAGGCGTCCTTCTGCGGGTACGGGAGTACGGAGGAGCCATAATAGTCCTCGATGCTGCCGTTTTCCCATTCGATACGCGAATAGTCGGCACTCACGTCAAGCCAGGCGGCCGGCCGCAGCAGGAGGCCGAGAGAGAATTGCTCCGGGATCACCACCCGGGCCTGGCTGGTCGTCTCCTCCTTGTTGATCTTGGCGCCATTGTCATCCACCCCCCAGTCCAGCAGAACGGAGTCGAGCCGGCTTTGCAGGCCGCTGTGCCAGGAGGCGCCCAGGCGTAGCCAGTCAAACGGCGAAAAGAGGGCGCCGAGGATGACATTGCGTCCGTATATTTTTTCGGTGAGCTGGCTGAAATACTCGCCGGTCGTGACATCCCCCACCCGCTCCACCCGAACGAAGGAGAGGGCGCCGGATCCAAAGAACTGCTGCATGGTGGCGCCCACCGAGAAATAATCGGTCGCCGCGGCCGCCAGTGAAAAGGCGAGCACGTCAAAGCCCTCGCTGCCGGTGAAGGTCACAGTCGTCTCAAGCGGGTCGAACCAGTCATAAAGGGAGGGCACCACCTCCCGGGCCTTCCCCTTGAAGCCGTAGGGGATGTAGCGATAGTAGCTCAAGGCGAAGGTGCATGGCCGCTGCAGCGCGGAAAAGGGGGCCGAAATGGCGAAAAAATCGATCTGGTTCAGCTTGCTGGCGAAGTTGAAATTGTAGAAGCGGTACTCCTCTGCCGCCAGGGCGTTGTCCTGCAGGTCGTAGTCGTGCCATTGCCAGGAGGCCTTGTAACCCAGGTAGAACTCGGGAGTACGCAGGTTGGCCAGTCCGGCCGGGTTCCAGAAGGAGGCGGTCAGGTCGTCGGCCACGGCGGTGAAGGCGTTGCCCATGGAGAGGGCCTTGACGCCATGGGCGAAATTATAGTAGTTGTACCAGGGTTTGTACCGGGAAAATACCAGAACCGGCAGCGCCAGCAGCAGGAGCAGCAGCAGGACCCGGAGGCGTATTTTCATATCAGGTTCCTAAAATCCCCTCGTAAAACTAAAATTCCAAATCCCAAGCACCAAATTCCAAATAAATTCCAAGTTCCAAATTCCAATGACCCAACCGAAAGCCATTTCCAGCATCTTTTCTTTTTTGGTCATTGGGACATTGGTGCTTGGTGCTTGTTTGGAATTTGGTGCTTGGAACTTGGTGCTTGATTCCTACCCGATCGCCCACCTGATACTTCAATCATTTCTTATCTTCGGCCAGGTCCTCTTCCTCGTCGTAGCCCACGCGCTCGCCCGGGTCCTCGATGACCACGCGGCCGCCGACCGTCTCCTCGTAGGAGAGGCAGCACATCAAGCGGCCGCACATGCCCGAGATCTTGACCGGGTTCATGTTCAGGTTCTGCTTCTTGGCCATCTGCAGGGTGATGGGCTCCAGGTTGCTCAGGAAGGTTTTGCAGCAGAGCTGGCGGCCGCAGATGCCCACGCCGCCGATCATCTTGGCCTCGTCGCGGATGCCGATCTGGCGCATTTCGATGCGCATGCGGAACTTCCTGGCCAGGTCCTTGACCAGGTCGCGGAAGTCGATGCGCCCCTCCGAGGTGAAATAGAAGATGGCCTTTTTCTCGCTGGTATAAAAAGTCACGCGCACCAGCTTGATGGGGATCTCACGCTCGCGGATGCGGTTCTGGCAATACTCGTAGGCGCGCCGTTCCTCGCGCTCCTTGCGGGCGAAGCTCTCGATATCGCGGTCGTCGGCCCGGCGCAGGATCGCGGGGATGTGCGGGACCCCCCTGGTGCAGCTGAAGAGCTCGCCGAAATGCCTGACCACCCGGCCCAGCTCCTCGCCGGTGATCGACTGGATGATGACGCAGTCGTCGGGCTTGATGTCCTCCTCGACGGTGCGGAAGTGGAGCAGGTCGCGGCGGTTCTCGATCTTGACCAGGATGACCTTATCCATTGGCCGCCATGCCTTGCGGGGAGTAACTGTTGATGAATTCCAGGATCAGCACCCTCGCGTTCAGGTTGCGCTGGATGTCGCGCAGCAGGAACTCCATCTTGCGGATCAGGAAGAACGTCTTGTCTATATCGGTCAGAGCGGCCAGTTCCATCAGCTTTTCCTTGTAGTCCGAATTGATGAGCGTCCCGCTTTCGGGATCGACCAACAACACCATTATATCGCGCAGCAGCACGGAAATCAAGTTGACCATCTCGCGGAAATAGGCGATGAAGGCCTCACGCCCGCGGCTGCGGTCGTAGAGGTCGAGCAGGATGTCCTCGACCTCGCTCTGGCGGATGAGGCGCTCCATAATACAGAGCATGGAGCGGCGCTTCTCCTCCATCTCCTGCCAATCGGCCTCCGAGAGGTCCTCCACGCATTGGGCGCTGAAAAAAGCCATCAGTCGGGCTTTTTCCGGGTCGACGCCGCGTCGCTGCAGCTCCAGCTTCACCTCGTGGTTGGACAGGGGCATGAACTTGAGGATCTGGCAGCGCGACTGGATGGTGGGCAGGATGAGGTTGATGTTCGTTGTCAGCAGGATGAAGACATTGCTGGGCAGGGGCTCCTCCAGGGTCTTCAGGAAGGCGTTGGCCGCCGACTCGTTCGGGCGCTGGGCGTCGCGGAGGATGAATACCCGCCTCTCGCCCTGCATGGGCCGCTGGCAGGCCGTGGCGATCAGCTCGTCCAGCTGTGCCTTGCGGTAGAATTGGCCGTCGGGCTCGAGGACCCGCACGTCGGGGTAGAGCCCGCGGTCAATGGCCAGGCAGGGTCGGCAGCGGTCGCAGGCATCGAAGTGGCTCCCCTTCTGGCATACCAGGGCCTTGGCAAAATTCATGGCGAACTGCAGCTGGTGATAGGGGTCGGAGCCGGCGAAGATCAGGCTGGATGGGACGCGCTCGTTGCGCAGGTAGCCGGCCAGCGTGGCCTTGATGCGGGTGTTGCCGATCAGTTCAGCCAATGACATTCGATGTAGCTCCGTAGCGCGTGTTCACGCATGAAATTCAATCAAATGGTACCACACTATCAGGGTTTGCGAAAGACTGGGTGCATGCCAGACGGTTGAAAGTCGTAAGAATAAGGCACCAAGCTCCAAGCACCAAATTCCAAATAAATTCCAATTTCCAAATTCCAATGTCCAAAACGAAAGCCATTTCAGTTTCTTTTCTTCGTTCGGTTCATTTGGACATTGGTGCTTGGTGCTTGTTTGGAATTTGGTGCTTGGGATTTGGAATTTTAGTCTTCCTGATGCTATTTTTTGTATCTTTCTCAGCTGATTTCTTCTTCAGATACTTTCCTGTCAGCGAGTTTTTGCATTGCATCAGGCCGGCGACATCTCCTTGGTACACGACCTTGCCTCCGTGCTTGCCACCGCCGGGTCCCAGGTCGATCACGTGGTCGGCAACGCGCAGCATCTCCAGGTTGTGCTCGATGACCACCACGGTATGGCCGCGGTCAAGCAGCGCCTGGAAGACATCGATCAGCTTGCGCACATCGTCGAAGTGGAGGCCGACGGTGGGTTCGTCCAGGATGTAGACGGTCGGGCTCCCCGAGCCGCGGGCCAGCTCCTTGGTCAGCTTGATGCGCTGCGATTCGCCGCCGGAGAGGGTTTGCGAGCCCTGGCCCAGGCGCAGGTAGCCCAAACCGACGTCGATGAGGATGCGCATCTTGCGCGCCAGCGCCGGCACGGCGGCGAACAGCTCGCTGGCCTCGCTGGCGGTCAGGTCGAGGACGTCGGCGATGGAGCGCCCCTTGTACTTGACCTGTCGCGTCTCCGAGTTGAAGCGCTCGCCGTCACAGACCGGGCAGGTGATCTCCAGCTGGGGCAGGAAGCTCATCTGCAGTCTTTGCACGCCCAGACCCTCGCAGGCCTCGCAGCGGCCGCCGCGCACGTTGTAGCTGAAGCGCCCCGAGGCATAGCCTCTCACCTTGGCCTCGGGCAGGGCGGCGAACAACTCGCGCACCATGGCCATGACGCCGATATAGGTGGCCGGGCAGGAGCGCGAGTTCTTGCCGATGGCCGACTGGCTGACCATCAGCACCCGCTTGACCCCGTCAAGTCCCGAAACGGCGCCGCAGGCGAGGCGCGGGCTGGGGAACGGCACACCCTCCAGCTCGCGGCGCAGGATGGGCGCCAGGGCATCGACGACCAGGGAGCTCTTTCCCGAGCCGGAGACGCCGCTGACCACGGTCAGGCAATTGAGGGGCAGGCGCAGGTCGATCCCCTGCAGGTTGTTGAGGCGGATGCCCTCTATGGCGAGGTAGGCGGCACCCGACGTGTCGCGCGGCGGTCGGGGCGCAATGCGGCGGCGGCCGTAGACGTACTCCGAGGTCAAGGATTTCTCCGCGGCGGCAAAACCGGCGATGGGGCCGGCGTACATGATCTCCCCGCCGTGTTCCCCCGCCCCGGGGCCGATGTCGACCACATGGTCGGCGGCACGGATGGTCTCCTCGTCGTGCTCGACCACGATGAGGGTGTTGCCCATTTCGCGCAGCCGGCGCAGGATGCGCAGCAGGTTGAGCTGCTCGGAAAAATGCATGCCGATCGAGGGCTCGTCGAGGATGTAGATGATGCCGTTCAGGCCGAAGCCGAGCTGCGAGACGAGGCGGGCGCGCTGCAGCTCGCCACCGGAGATGGTGTCGATGCGGCGATTGAGCGCAACGTAGCCCAGGTTCAGCGTGACGAAGGATTCCAGGCGCTGGATGATCTGCGGCAGAAGGGCGCGGGCCACACCGGCCTCGGCGGGGGTCGGGCGCACGTTCTTGAAGAAGGCGAGCAGGTCAATGATCTCCATCTCCCCCAGTTCAAATATGTTGCGGCCGCGGAAGTAGAAGGCGCGGCTCTCGGCGCGGAAGCCGCTGCCGCCGCAGTCGGAACAGGTGCCATCCTCTCCTGGAAGGGCGTCCAGGCGGCCATTGCCCAGACAGCGCGGGCAGGCCCCTTCGGGCGAATTGAGCGAGAAGGTCCCCGGCTGGGGCTCGGCCAGCGAGATGTCGCAGCGCGGGCAGTGCAGGCGGCCGGAGAAGAAAGCCTCCTCCGTCCCGGCCCGGACCAGAATCTCGCCGTCGCCCTCGGTCAGGGCCAGGGCGATGCTCTCGCCCAGACGTGCGGCCGCGGCGCGCGTGTCCGGCACGACATCGACGGCATCGATCTGGACGGCGATGCGGTGGCGCACATTGCGGGCCAGGGCGGGTGGGTCGTCCAGATAATATTCCTTGCCGTCGACAAGCGCCTTGAGGAACCCCCGCTTGCAGTACTTCTCGAACAGGGCCTGGTAACTGCCGCGGCGATAACGCACCAGCGGGCTGTAAATGCGCACCAAAGAACCGGCAAAGCGGCTCAGGACGGCCTGCTGGATCTTATCCGCCGAGTAGCGGCTGATGGCATCGCCGCAGCGTGGGCAGCGCGCCTCGCCCAGCCTGGAGAAGAGCAGCCGCAAGTAGGGGGCAACCTCGGAAACGGTCCCCACCGTGGAGTTGTAATAGAACGAGGAGTGCTTCTGGTCGATGGAGATGGTCGGGGCAATGCCCTTGATCGAGCGCACGTCGGGCCGCTCCAGCGACTTGATGTACTGGCGGGCGTAGGCGGAGAGCGATTCCAGGTATTTGCGCTGCCCTTCCTGGAAAATCGTGTCGTAGGCCAGGGTGGACTTGCCCGACCCCGAGACGCCGCAGACGACGATCAATTGTTTTTTGGGCAGCCTTAAATGCAGGTGCCTTAAATTGTGCTTATGCGCGTCAATAATTTCGAGGTATGACATAGATTAGATGTTATCATAAATTTAGGCACTCAGTGAAAAGTGAGAGGTGAAAAGTGAAAGGTAACAGCAATGATATGTTACCAGTGAAAAATCAGGAAATACACTCAAAGAACTCAGTGAGTGTATTTACATTTCACCTTTCACTTTTTGCTTTTCACTGAGAACTGGACTTCGAACTATTCTTGCGCCTTGAATCTCTTCAAATCATTGGGATTTTCCACCCACTCCTCGATATAGCCGCAATCGGTGCAAACGAAGCGGGTGACCCAGACATCGATGCTGGTCAGGTTGACCGAGATCCGGCTCCAGCTGTTGAGCACCGGCGAGCCGCGCTTGCGGCCGATGGCCTTCGAGCCGCACTTCGGACACGATTTATTGTTTTTCATAAGTACACCTCGTAGAGATCGTTTATAGCAAAAAGAAAATGAAATATCAAGGCAAGTGCCAGTGTCTGTGACAGTGACAGCAAGAAAATTAAATCAACTATAGCCTCATTGATGGTTCAGCTGGTACCGTCACTGGCACTAGTTGTGGGTTTTGCTGACACTGACACTGTCACTGGCACTCGTTTATAGGGATTGACTACGTCGCTGAAATGTCATAAAGTTAATCTTATAACAGAACGAGGAGGTCCTATGGCCAAAGAACTTCTATCGGGCAACGAAGCCATCGCCCGCGGCGCCTGGGAGGCGGGGGTCACCTTCGCCGCCGCCTACCCCGGCACGCCCAGCACCGAGATCCTGGAGAACATCATCCGCTACAAGGACGACATCTACTCCCAGTGGGGGACGAACGAGAAGACGGCCATGGAGGAGGCCCTCGGGGCCAGCTTCACCGGCGCCCGCGCCCTGGTGACCATGAAGCACGTGGGCTTGAACGTCGCAGCCGACCCGCTGTTCTCTGCCAGCTATATCGGCGCCACCGGCGCCCTGGTGATCGTCTCGGCCGACGACCCCGGCATGCACAGCTCGCAGAACGAGCAGGACAACCGCCACTACGCCGTGGCCGCCAAGATGCCGGTGCTCGAGCCCTCCGACTCCCAGGAAGCCAAGGACATGGTCCTGGAGGCGGTGAAGATCAGCGAGGCCTACGACACGCCGGTTATGATCCGCATGACCACCCGCACGTCGCACTCGCGCTCGGCGGTTGAATTGGGCGAGCGGCATGTGCCGCCCGTGCCCGAGTACAAGAGCGACTTCCTCAAGCGCAACCTGCTGCCGGGAAACGCCCGCAAGCGCCACGCCGCCGTCGAGGAGCGCCTGAAGAAACTGGCCGTGTTCAGCGACAGTTTTGCCTACAACACCATGATCAAGGGCAGGGAGCGGGTCGGCGTCCTCGCCTCCGGCGTCTCCTACCAGTACGGCCGCGAGGTCTTCCCCGACGCTTGGTTCCTGAAGCTGGCCATGCCCTACCCCTTCCCGATCAAGCTGTTCCAGCGCTTCGCATCCATGGTCGACAAGATCTACGTTTTGGAGGAGAACGATCCGATCATCGAGACTTTCGCCCGCCTGGCGGCCCCGCAGAAGGAGATCGTCGGCAAGGACGTCTTCCCGCTGCTGGGAGAGTTGTCGCAGGACGTGGTCCGCGCCAGCCTGGGGCTGAAGGACATGGCCCCACGACACTCCGCGGACGGAGTTCCGGGTCGCCCCCCCTCCTTGTGCGCGGGCTGCCCGCACACCGCTTTCTTCTACAACCTGGGGATACTGAAGGTGCAATCCAAGGGCGACATCGGCTGCTATACCCTGGGGGCGCTGCGGCCGCTGAGCGCCATGGACACCTGCGTCGACATGGGAGCGAGCATCACGGTGCAATTGGGCATTGAGAAGGCCCTGGAAAAGGCGGGCAAAACGACCAAGCAGGTCGCCGTGATCGGCGATTCCACCTTCTTCCATTCCGGCATCACCGGCCTGATCGACGTCATTTACAACCAGGGCAAGTCGACGATCGTCATCCTGGACAATTCGATCACGGCCATGACCGGCCACCAGGAGAACCCGGGCTCGGGCCGGACCCTGATGGGCCAGCCGGTCCGGCAGATCGACATCGTCAAGCTGGTGCGCGACGGCCTGGGCCTGGAGCACACCTACGAGGTCGACGGCTACGAGGTCAAGGCCATCCGCGAGCTGCTGAAGCGCGAGATGGCCCGGGAGGAGCCCTCGGTGATCGTCGTGCGCCGACCATGCGTGCTGCTCTACCGCAAGGCCAAGTGGTCGCCCATGGTCGTGGACAAGTCCACATGCACCAGCTGCAAGACCTGCCTGCGCCTGGGCTGCCCGGCCATCAGCACCGACGTCGACGGCAAGTCGCTGATCAACGTCTCCCTGTGCACCGGCTGCGGCGTTTGCGCCCAGGTCTGCCCCTACAAGGCCATCTCCTACGCTGACGAAAAAGGGATGCACATCGGCTCCATGACTCTGGAATCGTTCGCCAAGGGAGGCGGCAAATGACTACAAAATCGATCCTGATCTGCGGTGTCGGCGGCCAAGGCATTCTGACCGCCAGCGACCTGCTCTCCGACGTGCTGCTGCAGGCCGGCTACCAGGTGAAGAAGAGCGAGGTGCACGGCATGAGCCAGCGCGGCGGCGACGTGATCTCCACGGTGCGCTACGGGGACCAGGTCTTTTCGCCCCTGCCCGCCCTCAAGGAGACCGACTACATCCTGGCCTTCGAGAAGCTCGAAGCCCTGCGCAACATCAACTACCTGGGCGAGAAGGGCATCGTCCTGGTCAACGATTTCGAGTGGCAGCCTCTGACCGTGGCGGCGGGCTATGAAAAATACCCCGCGGATGTGGTGCCGCGGCTGAAAAAACTGGCCGGCGAGCTTGTGCTCATCCCGGCGACGCGCCTGGCCGCCGAGCTCGGCAACGACAAGGCCTCCAACGTCGTGCTGATCGGCCTGCTGGCCTCGCGCATGGATATCGACGAGAAGGTCTGGCTGGAGGTCGTCCGCCGCAAGGTGCCGCCGCGCTTCCTGGACTTGAACCTGAAGGCCTTCGATGCCGGATACCGCTTCAAGGCCGGGGCCTGAGGCCGGGGAGAACGCCATGATCCAGAACCTGAAACAGCTCGTGCAAGCCGCCAAGAAGCGAAAGGGCATCATCGCCGGAGTCCCCTGCCCCGAGGACGAAAGCACCATCCTCTCGGTCATCGAGGCCAAGAAGGAGGGTTTGGCTGACTTCGTCCTCTGTGGCGATCGGGCCAAGATTTCCCAGCTGCTCCGCCAGCTCGGCGGCGACGAGTCCGACTTCGAGGTCCACGACACCCCCGGGGCCGAGACGGCGGTAGCGCGGGTGGTGGAGCTGGGCCGCCTGGGGAAGCTGCACCTGGTCCTGAAGGGCTTCCTGCCCACGGCGGCGCTGATGAAGCCCATCCTGGACAAGGAAAAGGGGTTGCGCGGCGAGAACCTGCTCTCCGACATCCTGGTGCTGGAGAACCCGGCCTGCGAGGAGCTGCTGGGCATGAGCGACGGGGGGCTGAACATTCTACCCGACCTCGCCCAGAAGAAGCAGATCGTGGAGAACGCCGTCGCCGTGTTCCACGGCCTGGGCTATGAGGAGCCGCGGGTGGGGATCATGGCCGCCATCGAGGCGGTCAAGGACTCCATGCCGGCCACCCTCGATGCCAGGTCCCTGACCGAGATGAACGGACGCGGGGAGATCGCGGACTGCCAGGTCTACGGGCCGCTGGCTCTGGACATCGCCGTCTCGCGCGAAGCGGCCGAGCACAAGGGCATTTTCAACGATGTCGCCGGCCGGGCGCAGATCATGATCGTTCCCAACATCGAGGCGGGCAATCTGCTGGGCAAGGCCTTCACCTACTACCTGAAGCTCACCGTGGCCCACGTGGTCATGGGCGCCCGCCTGCCGATCCTCATCCCCTCGCGCAACGAGAGCGACACCGACAAGTTCCATTCCCTGGCCCTGGGCGTGCTCAGCGCCCGGCCCTGAGCCGCGCTTCGCCTCCCCCATCATGGGAAGACGGCTGATGCTCAGCGCGCTCCTGCTGCTGGCCTCCTTGGCCACCTTTGCGGGGACGGCACCGTCACCGGCAGTGGACGTCGATTTCCTGCGCCAGGTGCGCGCCCGCATCCTCCAAAGCCAGCCCTTCCGGGCCGACTTCGTCCAAAGGGTCTATGTGGACGATGAATTGAGCATTGAGGAGAGCGGCTTCATCGTTTTCGCCAACCGCGAGCGCGTCAAATGGCAGTACCTTGTTCCGGAATACAAGACGTTCATCCTGGAGTCCGGCCGCTACAGTTTTTACGACCGCGAGAACCAGCAGCTGCTGCGCGGCCGCCTGGGCGAGCGCAGCCGCGAGCTGGTCTGGGATCTGCTGTTTTCCGACCGGCCCGGTCAGTCCTGCCGCTGGGACTCCCGCAAGCGTACGATCAGCCTCGCGCTCGCCGGGGAGAACGGCGTCGAAGAGCTGAAGATTCTCGTCGGCCCCGACCTCCTGCCCCGGCGCGTGGAGCAGTCCGCGGTCAACGATGTGACCACTGTCTATGAGTTCAGCGCCTATCGCGTCCGCACCCTCCCCGCCGCCGGAGAATTCGAACTGGACCTCCCCGCCGGCGTGGAAATCATCGACGATCAGGCACCGTGAAAACCTTTGCCCGCCGGAATCCGTAGATGCAATTGGACGAAGACCAGGTCCTGATCAAGAAGACGCTGCGGGGAGACCGCAAGGCGTTCGAGGAACTGATGCGCAAGTACGAGAAGAAGATTTTCAGCTTCGTGGTCCGCATGGTCCGCAACGAGGAGACGGCCGTGGACCTGACCCAGGATTTTTTCTTTAAGATCTTCACCGTCCTGGACAAGTACAACTACGAGTACAAGTTCTCCACCTGGGCCTACCGCATCTGCTACAACCTGGTCATCGACCACATCCGCAAGAACCAGACCCAGGTCGACTCGCTCGACGATGAAGGCGTCACGTCGCACGACCTGCTTGCTTCGGACAACGTCAGCCGCGAGGACGGCTTCAAGGCCCTGGCCCGCGCCGAGACCCGGGACTACGTCTGGAACATCGTGGACCAGATCCCGCTCAAGTTCCGCGAGCTGATCCTGCTGCGCTACATCCAGGACCTCAAGTACGAAGAGATAGCCGAGATCACGGCGCTGCCTGTGGGCACCGTCAAGAACCGCATCTTCAAGGCCAAGGAGATCCTGAAAAAGGAGATGGAAAAAGATGGCATGCTTGTCTGACGAAACCCTGATCGCCTGCAACGAGGGGAGCCTGGGCGCCATCGAAGCGGCCCGGGTCCGCGACCATCTGCTGCTCTGCCCGGCCTGCCGGGAAACGGCCGCGCATTATCGTCTCCTCGAGCGGGCGCTGGAGCGGCCGCAGCTCGCCATGCCCCCGGCCCGGCTTGTCCCCCAGGTGATGGAGCGCCTCTTCCCCGCCGCCGCCCGCATCACGTCGATCGCGGCCGTTGCTGCCGCCAGCTTCGTCTTCCTCGTCTCCTGGATCTACATCTATTTCGATTTCTCCAGCAGCAGTCTGGTCCAGGCGCTGCGCCTGACCACCGACGGCACCACGGGCTGGCTGGCCGGCATCATCCAGGGCATCACCAGCGTATATAACGGCGCCCAGGCAGTCCGCAAGGCTCTCGGCGCCATGCTGCGCATCCTCTTTCCCGCTCCCCTGGGCGTGGTCGCGATCGCCGTCGCCATCCTCGGGCTTTCACTCCTGCTGGCGCTGACCGTCTTCCGCCCGCGGCTTAAAAAAGCGAAGCGCACATGAAAAGGATCCGCCTGCTGGTGCTCTTCCTGGCCGTTTGCGGGCTATTCCTGGCCGCCGCCGATAAAAAGGAAATCACCGTGGCTGCCGGCGAGACCCGCAGCAGCGCCATCAACGCCTTCAACGCCCGCCTGGATGTCCGCGGCAGGGTCGACGAGTCGGTCTTCCTGCTGGGCGGCAGCCTCCGCCTGGAAGGCGAAGTGACCGGCGACGTCATCTGCGTCGCTGCCGACGTGGAGATCGCCGACGGCAGCGTGATCGGCCGCGACCTGATCGTCATCGGCGGCCGGCTGCGCAAGGCGGACAACAGCCGCGTCGGCGGCAGGGTCTATGACGTGCGTTCCCGCGAGGGCATGAGGCGGGTCGCCGCCTCGGTCATGCCCCTTGTCCCGGAAGAAGGAGGAATGACCTTCTTCAAGGTCGTCAAGATATTCTTCTGGCTTCTTCTCTCGCTGCTGGCATTGGCCGTCTTCCCGGTCCCCGTCGCCCAGGCGGCGGCCATGCTCCCCCGGGAGCCGCTGCGCCACGCGGGGCGCGGCCTGCTGACGCTGCTGCTTTTTGTGCTGCTGACCCTGGTCTTCCTGCTGCTGAGCTTCGTGCTGATCGGCATCCCGCTGCTGGTCGTGCTGCTGGCCGCCTTTTTCCTCCTGCTGATCTTCGGCCGCGCCGCCGTGTTTTATTGCATCGGCGAGCGCCTCTGCCGCTTTTTCAAGCTGCAGGCCGGCCCGACACTGTTCATCGTCTTGGGCATCGCCATCTATACCCTGTTCAAATTCATCCCCTATGCAGGGGGCGTGCTGTTGGTCGCGATCGATCTGCTTGCGGTCGGAGTCGGGGTTGGATATTTCCTCAGACGCAGGAAGTCCTTGGCGTAGAACCTTCGTGACGCGTAACGCGTGACACGGTAAATTAATTTCAAATCTCAAGTACCATTGACCCAAAAACTCAAATAAAGAGAAGAAAATTGCCGGGGTTTTCGTTTGGGACATTGGGATTTGGAACTTGGAATTTATTTGGAATTTGGTGCTTGGAACTAATTTATTCTCTTATTAGTCGCTCAGTACTCGTCACGCGTTTCGCGTTACGTCTTAATCTTCCAGGATGTGCTTCGCCTTCTCGCGCTCGAACTGGTCAATGCGCTCGCCCGTGGCGTCGACAATCTTCTGCAGGTCATCATAGGCCCGCTTCTCGTCGTCCTCGCTGATGTCCTTGTCGTCCTTCAGGGACTTGATCATATCGCGGTACTCATGGCGGACGTTGCGCACCTGGGCCTTGCGCTCCTCGGTGTACTTCTTCAGCGTCTTGATGATCTCCAGGCGGCGCTGCTGGTCCAGCGGCGGAATGGGCAGCTTGATGACCTTGCCGTCGGAGACGGGATTGATGTTGAGGTTGGCGGCGCGGATGGCCTTGTCGATGTCATTGATGATCTTGTTGTCCCAGGGCTGGATGATGATCAGGTTGGCCTCGGGAACCCCCAGCGTCGCCAGCTGGTTGATCGGCGTGGACACGCCGTAATAGTCGATGTGAATGCCGTCCAGGATCTGGACCGACGCCCGGCCGGTGCGGAACTTGGAGATCTGCTTCTTGAAGTCGTCTTCCAGCTTCTTCAGGTCGTCCTTGGCCTGCTCCAGGATCTCTTTGGTCATTTGTCCTCTCCCTTCAGGTCGATCAGCGTGCCGATGGCATCGCCGCAGACGGCCTTGCGGATATTGCCACGGCGGGTGATGTCGAAGATCTTGATGCAGAGACCGTTGTCCTTGCTCAGCGAGATGGCCGTGCTGTCCATGATCTTCAGCTCCTTGGCCAGCACGTCGGCATAGGATATGCGCGTGAACTTGGTGGCGTTCTTGACCTTTTTGGGATCGTCCGAATAGACGCCCTCGACCTTGGTGGCCTTGAGCAGGACATCGGCCTTGATCTCGATGGCGCGCAGCGCGGCGGCCGTGTCGGTGGTGAAGAAGGGATTGCCGGTGCCGGCGGCAAAGATCACCACCCGCCCCTTCTCCAGGTGGCGCACGGCGCGGCGCGGGATGAAGGGCTCGGCGATCTCCTGGACAGCCAGGGCTGAAATCAGGCGGCAGTGGACGCCTTTTTTTTCCAAGGCGTTCTGCAGGGCGACACCGTTGATCATGGTGGCCAGCATGCCCATGTAGTCGGCCGAAGCGCGGTCGATGCCCAGCTCGCCGGCGCGGGCGCCGCGGAAGAAGTTGCCGCCGCCGGCGACAATGGCGATCTGCACGCCGAGGTCATGGATCTCCTTGATCTCGGACGCGATCTCACCGATGATGCCGGGGTGGATGCCGAAATGGTCGTCGCCCTGCAGGGCCTCGCCGCTCAGCTTCAGCAGGATGCGCTTGTAGGTGGCCAGGGCGGCAGCCATTTTATCAGAACTCTTCCCCCATCTGGTAGCGGGTGAAGCGCTTGACCACGATGTTCTCGCCGGTCTTGTGTATCTTCTCGGCGATGAGCTTCTCGATGGTGATCTTCTCGTCCTTGAAAAAACTCTGGTGCAGAAGACAGACCTCAGCATAGAACTTGCCCAGCTTGCCCTCTACGATCTTGTCGACGATAGCGGCGGGCTTGCCGCTCTTTGCCAGCTGCTCTCGGTAGATCTCCTTCTCTTTCTCCAGCACCGCCTCGGGAATGTCCTTCTCGGAGACATAGCGGGGGTTCATGGCCGCGATCTGCATGGCGATGTCTTTGATCAGCTCCTGGAAGTCCTCGTTCTTGGCTACGAAGTCGGTCTCGCAACCCAATTCCACCAGCACGCCGATCTTGCCCTTCATGTGGATGTAGGCCCCCACGGCGCCCTGGTTGGTCGCGCGCGAGGACTTGGCCTTGGCCTTCTCAAAGCCCTTCTTGCGCAGGATCTCGGCCGCCTGGGTCAGGTCGCCCTTGGCCTCCTCGATGGCCTTCTTGCACTCCAATATGCTGATGCCCGTCTGCTCGCGCAGCTTCTTGACCAGTTCCATGTCAACGGTCATGGTCAATTCTCCTGCCCGGCAGCGGGTGCGGCGGTTTCCGCGACAGCGGCGGCTGCCGCCTGATCGGCGGCGAGCTTCTGGGCATTGGCGCTCTCCTGGATCTTGCGGTTGCGGCCTTCGGTGACCGCCTCGCCGAACTTGCTGATGAAGAGGCGGATGGAGCGGATGGCGTCGTCGTTGCCCGGGACGGGGAAGTGCACATCCTCGGGGTTGGCGTTGGTATCCACCACCGCCACGATGGGGATGTTCATGCGCTTGGCCTCGCATATGGCGATGTCCTCGAAAGTGGAGTCAATGACGATGACCACGCCGGGCAGGCTGGTCATGCGCCGCAGGCCCCACAGGCTGCGGTAGAGCTTCTTGTAGACCTTCTCCAGACGCGACTGCTCCTTCTTGGACTTGACCTCCCAGCGGCCGTCCTTCTTCATCTCGTCGAGCTCCAGCAGGCGGTCAATGCTCTTCTTGATCATCGGGAAATTGGTCAGCAGTCCGCCCAGCCAGCGCTTGTTCACGTAGTGCATGCCGGTCTCTTCGGCGATCTCCTCAATGATGGACTGCGCCTGCTTCTTGGTGCCGACGATCAGGGCATCCTTGCCGGCCACCATCTGGTCGGAGATGAACTGCAGGGCCGTCTTGAACATCTCGATCGAGGTCTGCAGGTCGATGATATAGATGCCGTTCTTCTTGCCGAAGATAAAGGGCTTCATCTTGGGGTTCCAGCGCCGCACCTGGTGGCCGAAGTGCACGCCTGCCTCAAGCATTTCTCTCATGTTGATCTGTACCATGGCCGCCTCCTAGCGCTTGTGATACTGGGGCGCCTTTCGCGCTTTGAGCAGGCCGTACTTGCGGCGCTCTTTTTCGCGGGCATCCCGGGTCAATAAACCCGATTTCTTTAAGGCGGGCCTGAGTTCCGAGTTGAATTCAAGCAGGGCGCGCGCGATCCCCAAGCGGACCGCTCCGGCCTGGGAGGCGACGCTGCCACCCTCGATATCCATAAAAAAATCAAAGTTGTTCAACGTGTTGGTGATGGTCAACGGCTTGAAGATGGTGAGCTTGTGTATCTTCAAGGGGAAATAATCCTCGAACACGCGGTTGCGCTTGTTGACGGTCAGGGTAAAATTGCCGTTGCCGGGGCGAAGGTACACCCGGGCGATGCTGGTCTTACGTCTTCCGGTTCCGTAGTATTGAACAATGCTCAACTTTTCCCTCCTGTTATTTTAAGCACTTCGGGCTTCTGGGCGGCATGGCCGTGGCTGGCGTCCGGGTAGACCTTCAGCTTGGTCAGCAACTTGTAGCTCAACTTGTTCTTGGGCAGCATGCCCTTGACGGCGTTCAGGACCACGCGCTCGGGGTGCGTGGCCATCATGCGCTGGAAGGAGGTCTCCTTGATGCCGCCGCGGTATCCCGAATGGCGATAATAGAGCTTTTGCTCCTCCTTGCTTCCGGTCAGGCGGATCTTGCGGGCGTTGATGACCACGACATGGTCGCCGCAGTCGAAGAACGGAGTATAGCAGGGGTGGTCCTTGCCGCGTAAAACATCGGAAACCCTGGTGGCGAGGCGCCCAAGCACCAGGTCGCTGGCGTCGATCAGCCACCACTTCTTCTCCATGCCGTTTTTTTTGGGCAAATACGTGACATTGCTCTTGTTCAATTTCATTTTTCAACCTCGTTGGGAAGAGTTCAATCTATAATATTTTAGCCTATTTGTCAAGGTTTTTTGCGAAAAAATCTCGCTGACGGGGATTTTCGACCTTGGGAAGTCCGCGTCCGACAAAGGAAAGCGCCCGACAACGGCGGGGTGTAATTCCGTCGAACTATTGCGTTGGCTGACAAAATTTGTTATATTGTCATCCATGAGATTGAATAAACAGCAGATCGAGCACTTGGCCTTCCGCGTGATCAAAGGTCTGCTGGCGGAAAATCTTCTCATATCGGACAACCGGGAAAAAACCGTCATCGACGTGCAGAATATCATTACCCAGGAGCTGGAAAAAGAGGACCAGCTCGATGAAAGGGTCAAGGACATCCTGAAGGACAAGCTGAACGAGATCCGCAACTCGAACATCGATTACTACGAGATGTTCCGCATGGTCAAGAGCAAGCTGGCCGAACAGGAAAACATAATATTATGAGCTTGAAACTGTCAAAGAACCGGGTGAACTACCTGACCAAGCTGATCGTGGACTACATCCAGAAGAGCGAGGACATCGATTACCTGGACGATCTGGGCAATATCCGCTTCAAAATTTACCATATCATCCTGGACGAGCTCAAGCTGTTCGAGGACATCGAAACCGCCTCCCAGGAAAAGATCGTTTCCCAGAAGAAGAACATCCCCGAGGGCTCGCGCGAATGGGAGATCCTCTTCCGCAAGTACAGCAACGAGGAGCTGGCCAAACTCGGCCGCGTTTGGGACTAATTCAAACTCAAAAAAAAGACTCGGCGTTCTGTATCTCGATGAAAAACAAATCAAAGCAGGCTCTTCATGACCTCGGCGCCATTCGCCGGTTCATCGCTCCCCTCTCGCCGCCGGTCTTTGCCTTCGAGGCCAGCATCCGCTCCTCGCCGTTCCGCATCCTCATCTCGGTGCTGCTGAGCGCGCGCACGCAGGACCCGGTGACCGAAAAGGCGGCCGCCCGGCTGTTCGCTGTTGCCGATACGCCTGGGAAGATGGCGTGCCTGTCCGAGGCGCGGATCAGCCGCCTGATCTACCCGGTCGGATTCTTCCATACCAAGGCCAAGCACATCCTGAAGATTTGCCAGGCCCTGGAACAGGGCGGGCCGTTTCCCTCCAGCCGCGATGAGCTGCTGAAGCTGCCAGGGATCGGCCGCAAGTCGGCCAACCTGGTCATGGCCCTGGCCTTTTCCCGTCCGGCCATCGCCGTCGACACCCACGTCTTCCGCATCTCGCGCCGCCTGGGCTGGGCTTCGGGACGTGTGCCCGGCGACGTGGAAAAGGAACTGGAGCGCCTCTTTCCCCGCCGCCGCTGGACTGACGTCAACCAGGTGCTGGTCGGCTTCGGCCAGACGATATGCCGGCCTGTCCGCCCCTTGTGCGCCGCCTGCGTGCTCCACCTCAGATGCCCATCCTCATCCGTGCCGCACCGAGAAGAACAGCCTCGCTGAAATCCGTTTATTGTTACTTTTTTTCGGCCAGGATCCTTGCCAATTCTTCGACAATGAGCTTCCTTATCAGCTCGCTGGATTGGATTGGATCCAGGGCGGTTTCGCTGCCGGAATCTTTTGTTGAAGCAGATCTTCTTGCTGGATCCAGCCCCAATGAAGCGCGCTTTTCCAGCAATTTTGCCTTGTCCGCCGCGGGCAGGGGGAGCCAGGGGCCCATGTTCCTGGCATAGTGATCGATCCGCAGCAGGTGCTCCAGCAATTCCATGCGCAGGAAAGCCTCCTTGACGTCACGTCCGGCAGCCAGGACTCCGTTGCCGGCCATCATCAGAAGATCACCCTTGCCCAATGCCTCCGCAGTCAGCACCTCATTTTCATGAGCGCCAGGGAACGCATAGGGGATGACCGGAATGGAACCGCCGATGGAAACCACCGCTTCGGGGAGCCGCACGTTGAAATCACCGCCGGCCAGGCCCCTGGCCGTGGCCAGGGGCGGATGGGCATGAACCACGGCCTGGACATCGGGCCGGGCACGGTAGGCCGCCAGGTGCAGCCGGATCTCCGAGAACGGATTGCCTGAACCCTGAAGCTTGTTGCCCTCCATGTCCAGGGTGATGATCATGTCCGCGGTCACGTCGGCCTTGCTGACCGCGGTGGGCGTGGACAGCAGTATGCCTTCAAGGCGCGCCGTGACATTGCCGTCGTGGTTGGCCACCCAGCCCTTGGCCGCCACTTGATGGCAAATTCCAACGATGGCGCCAATCAGCGATTCGCGACGACTTTCCATTGCCGGATTGATCGTCAGTCCAGCTGCTTCCCGGACCTTGAACGCTTCATCTCGTTCAGCTGCCGGAGGATCCTTGCCGCCGCCTCGGCCGCCGAATCGATCTCCGACTCGCCGCCACTGAGGACCAAACGGCCGCTGGCGCCAAAGGGCTTGATGTCGATCAGCTTGACATCGGCGGCCTTCAGTGCTTCATTGCAGGCGACCATCAGATAGGCGGCCGGGGTGACCTCCATGATAAAAACCGATTCGCCGGCAATGACCATGTTGCCCTTGGCCAGGCCGGTGAACATGATGGCGTGATCCTGCTCGATGCCGCGGATGGTTTTCTGGGTCAGGATTTCCACGGCGACCCTGTCGTTCTCGTCCAGGGCGGTTTCGCGCAGGATGGCCCTGCCCGCTTCCTTGATCTCGCCCTGATCGCTGTGGTGCGCCAGCATCAGCCCGAACTGGCGCTCGGTGACCACGGAAGTCAGCCGCACGGCGGTCGCTTTCAGGGCAATATCGATCATGGTGTGGATCTCCATGGCCGGAGCGATCTCGATCATCAGGGCCGCATCGTATTCCTTGGGGTCATAGACACGGTTGTCCTTGGCGATGTATTGCGCCAACTGGGGCTGCAGGCTATCAATGAAAGTCAACGTCCTCAATTCAAAACCCGATTTTGCCATGCCATCCTCCTTTAATACGTTCCCTTTTTTGCATCCTGGCCGGTCACGATGGCCACGCTGGCGGATGCGCCGATGCGGTCGGCCCCGGCCTGTATCATTTTTTGCGCGTCCTCGCGGGTGCGTATGCCGCCAGAGGCTTTCACCTCCATGTCAGAACCCACGATGCGGCGCATCAACACGATGTCTTCCACAGTGGCTCCGCCGCCGCCGAACCCGGTCGACGTCTTCACAAAAGCGGCGCCGGCAGTCTTGGCCAGGGCACAGGAGATCACTTTTTCCTCATCATTCAGCTGCGCGGTCTCAAGGATCACCTTCACTTTGTGGGGCTTTGAGGCTTCCACGACGGTTTTAATGTCTTCGAAAACAGTTCGATAATCCTTGGATTTCAGGGCTCCGATGTTGATCACCATGTCGATCTCCTCGGCCCCGGCGTGGATGGCTTCCCTGGCCTCAAAAGCCTTGGCCTGACTGGTGGCAGCGCCCAGAGGGAATCCCACCACGGCGATGGGTTTGACTGCACTCCCCAGCAGCTGCCTGGCCACCAGGGGGATATTGGCCGAGTTGACGCAAACGGTGGCGAAGCTGTACTGCTTGGCCTCTTCGCATATCTTCATAAGCTGCTCACGGGTGGCATCCGGCTTCAGCAGGGTGTGATCGATCATGGCCGCCATTTTGGCATCGATCGTCACGCCTAGGATGCCGCTTTTTGAGCTGATCCGTTCCGCCCCGCTTTGAATGATATTCTTTACCGCTTCGGGCTTGCGGGTAACGCAGTGGCCGCAGCCGCTGCACTCCTCACAGGGAACATCACCAGGAAGATTCTGGATTTTCTCAGTTAAAAGTCCTTTCTGCATCAACCGTTCAGTCACCCGCCTGCTGATGATTTCAACCACCTCATCCAGGTTTTCCAATCCTTGTTGAGCCATTGGTCCCTCTCCTGCCAATCCTAATTCTTTTCCGGTTCCCGGTCAACGGAAACCTTGTCCACGATGCCGACGATGACCGAATGAAAGGGATCGCTGCGCGTTCCCAGCAATTCGCGAGCCGTATTGCCTTCCTGCTGCACCAAGACCAGGTCGCCAGGACCGGCGTTGACCGTATCGCAGGACAAAAACGCGTGGGCGGTGTCTTCACCGTTTTCATCGACCGGTTGGACGATCAGAAGCTTATGCCCTTTGTGACTGCCATGTTTCCTGGTCGCCACCACGTTGCCGATCACCCTGGCCAGTTTCATATCAACGCTCCATTCAGCGGTTTTTTACAAAGATCCGCTTTTTGCCGACGATTCCTTTGTCCTCAAGATTCACCTGGTCCACAATCCCGGTGATGGCCGCGTCGACCGGTGAGTTCGGGTCGGGCAGGGAAAAGGGGGCCTCCCGGGGGAGGGTATAATAGACGACCTCGCCGGGGCCGGCCTGGACGACATCCACGGCGGCGATCGCCCCGCCCACCGGTCGCATCGACTCATCCAGCGGCTGGATCATCAGGATTTTCAAATTCTGCAATTTCTCGCTTTTTTTTGTTGCGACTACGGTCCCAATCACTTTGGCCAGCTTCACCGTTCACTCCTTCGCCAGTTTTCTTTTCTCATTTCATGTCACCAATAGATGCCTTTGGCCAGCAGATCCTTGTGCGGCGCAGGGATCAATTCGCAGGCGGCCAACATCCCTGCCTGGGCGGCAAATTCCTTTGCCGCGGCCAGCGCCCCTTCGACATCGGCCAATTCCCCGGTCATGACGAAATATCCCTTGCCGCCAAGTCCGTTGGCCAGCCTTATTTCAACCAACTGGACGGGAGTAGCCTTGACGGCGATATCGGCGGCCTGCAGGCAGGTGGCCGCGGCGAAGGTCTCCACGATGCCCAGGCTGCCGAATTTCTCGATCCTGGCGGTCCCGGCCAGGGCCGGGATCACGTCGCGGTGCACGAAGGGGAGGAACAAATCGGCCACCACCATATCATGCCCTGTCTCCAGTCCGATCTTCATGGCTTCTTCTACTTCCGCCACGTCGCCGCAGATGATCGTGAGGTACTTGCCGGGGCAGACCGGATGGGTTTCGAGAATGCGCACCGCCGCCTTCTTCACCATGGCATCACAGGAATAGATGCCCCGGGCCACCGATTTGTATTCGATCATTCCCAGACACGGTTCATTCATGGTCTTTTCCCTTTATCTTCGGCAGATTTCTATCCAGTCCGCGTTCACTTCGGTCACCATGCCGGCGATCGAGGCATGGCAAACGGCTCCCAGCTTGTCAGCCGGCGGCGCGGCGATGACATCACCCATTTTGACTTTTTCACCCTTTTTCACGGCAGGAGTGGCAGCGGCACCGGCATGGCGGCGCAAGGGGACACGCACACGCTTCGCTTCGTGATATCCGGCAAACGGCGCTTCCACGGCATATTCGGAAATGCCCGCTTTTTTCAATACCGTCGCAACGGGAATTCTGCGGTAGGCGATTTCAGGATGCACGGCAAGCGCCGTTCGTGTATGGGGATTCTTGATGCCGCGGGCAATCAGCAGCCTTTTGTATTCGGCTAGCACCCGGCGGGGAGAAAGGAGCATGGCGTCGCAGGCCAGGAGTTCGCACACGCCGCATTGGCTGCACAAAAAAGCGGAAGTGACGTGCCCGGCCGGTTCGGACAAGCCATAATCGAGCGAGCGCATGGTGAGGTGCGGATGCAGGTCATGTCCCAGAAGGCTGCGCGGGCAAAGGTCCGTACAGCGGAAACATTGGCAGCAGGAGGCCTTTGACTTTTTCACCATCTGGGTCACGCTCGTTTGTTTCAGCCGCACGATGAAATGGTCGGCAGGCAAAGCCACGATCCCGGAAGTGGTCCTGGCTATTCCCAGGCCGGGATCATCGATCAGGTTGCCCATCATGGGACCGCCGTCGATCAGCACATCGCCGGGCTGGCTGGTCCCGCCGGCTTCTGCGAGCAGGTCGGCATACGGTGTTCCGATGGGCGCCACCAGCACGACAGGACTGCGCACCGAACCGGAGACGGTGACCGGCCTTTCGGTCACCGGCTTGCCACCAAGGGCACCGGCCACCTGGGAGAGCGTAAGCACGTTGCAGACCACGACACCGACATCAAGGGGCAGGCCCCCCTCGGGAATCACCCTGCCGGTGCAATCGAAAACAGTCAGGAATTCATCGCCCACGGGGTAATAGTCTTCCAAAAGGTGAATTTTGATGGTTCCGTCGCCGGGAAGCGCTTTCCGGACCGCGGCGACCACATCGTGATAACGGCCTTTGACCGCAATGACTCCCTGCCGGGCTCCGCAAGCT